>JAPLGV010000390.1 GCA_026389975.1 Chloroflexota bacterium | reverse complement strand
CGGACAAGCCTGGTGGTTGAGCAATGCGCTAATCCCAGCCCGCCAGTCAGCGAACGTACCGAAGGCTTCTTTGAAAATTTCACGATAAGTGGCGATTGGATGGGTGGCTCCAGCCGCTCGTAATACAAAACCGCCAATGATAAGCGCCAGTATCACACCCAAGATAGCCGATACTACGCCCATCCAACCCGGATTGTCTATTCGGGTTTCAATTCGTAAGCGATAAGAAGATAACAATCGTTTCATGCGTCCACCTTGGTTCCGGCCATCATTAAGCCAACCGTGTGGATTTCTGCGTCTTTGGTTGGCATTTCGCCAACCAACCGTCCTTCGTAGATTACGGCGAGCCGGTAGGTCAGAGACAGCAGTTCATCGAGGTCTTCGGAAATCAGAAGGATCGCAGCACCAGCATCGCGCTGCCTAATCAAAATGTTCTGCACAGCTTCCGTCGCACCAACGTCCAAACCACGCGTGGGATGTACCGCTATCATCAATTCAGGATGCCCCGAGGTCTCACGCGCCAGGATTACTTTCTGAAGATTGCCACCTGATAGCATCCGAGCAGGTGTATCCACGGATGGCATAGTGATCTGGTACTCGCCCACCAGCCGCACCGCGTTCTGATGCACTGCCGCCCTATTAATGGACCAGCCTGCGGCAATAGGTGGACGGTGGAAACACTTAAGAATCAGGTTTTCCGCAACACTGAGACCTGGTACACTGCCCACCGCAGCACGGTCTTCCGGGATATGCGCCAACTTCTGACCGAGGTTCAGCCAGGAGGTATGTCTATCCAGCGGAATGTCTCCGAACATCATTTTGCCACCGACGGCGTGGCGCAAGCCAGTCAGCACTTCCGCCAACTCCCGCTGGCCGTTGCCTGCCACACCGGCGATACCCAGAATTTCGCCGGCGCGTACCTGCAAGGATAAGTCGCGCAAGGCCGGCAAACCGCGGTCATTATCGGCGTACAGGTGCTCGACCAACAGGACAACCTTGCCAGGCTGCGCTTTCTTCTTTTCTATCTGAAATAAAATTTCACGGCCCACCATCAACTTTGCAAGCTGCGCTTTAGTCGTCTCCCTGGATGGCACATGGGCCGCTGTCACCTTGCCACGCCGCATAACCGTCACACGATCGGAAATCGCGACCACTTCGTCAAGTTTATGCGAGATAAAGACAATCGTATGACCGCGTTTTGTCATATCGCGCAGCGTGTGGAAAAGAGTCTCGACTTCCTGGGGTGTCAGGACTGCAGTCGGTTCATCCAGGATGAGAATTTTCGCCCCGCGGAAAAGCATCTTAAGCACTTCAACCCGCTGCTGTTCGCCGACCGAAAGCTCCCAGATTTTTGCACGCGGGTTTACGGTCAAGCCGTATTGTTCACCTAGCGCCGTGACCTGTTCTTCTACGCGCGACAGGTTAAGAAAAAAACGAGGACGGTTGAGGCCAAGAACCATATTCTCGGCCACCGAGTGCGTAGCCACAAGCATAAAATGCTGGTGGACCATTCCGATGCCATGTGCAATCGCATCCTGAGGCGATCGAAAAGCAACGCGCTGACCGCCGACAAATATCTCACCGGCCTCAGGGCGGTAAAGACCTGCCAGCACATTCATCAACGTACTTTTACCTGCGCCGTTTTCACCGAGCAAGGCATGCACCTCGCCCGGGCGACATGCAAAGTCCACATGGTCGTTTGCCATAACTCTGGGGAAACGCTTGACAATTCCACGCATTTCAAAAGCGTTGGGGGATTCGGTCATGGGACCCTTTCCAGGTCAGGTGCGGCAACATTGGCGCAGGAGCAAGAAGCTCCTGCGCCAACACTGTACTTAAACAGAAGCCATTACGGCATTGCCGGGATGGTACCCTGGATGCCTTCGACGAGCCAATTCATACAAATCGTGCATGCTGTGCGGTCAGTAAGACTAAAGGCCGCAATCGTGCCTGCGTCAATCCCTTCCAAATCTTCCTGGGTGAGAGATTGACCTGCCGGGACAATTACCTTGCCCGTGTTGTCCTTGATCGGACCCTTGAAGATGTCAAAGCGGGTAAACGTGCCGGCGAGCATTTCCGCCAGTTTGGCTTGTACGAGCGGGATCACTTCCGCGGGCACGCCGGGTTGTGGGGTCTGACCTTCCATGAAGCCGTAGAAACCGACTATACCGGTATCCGCGTCAAGATAGTCATTGCCGGGTTTCCAGGTACCAGCCTGGATTTGCCTGACTGCGTTAAGGTAAACCGGTCCCCAGTTCCAATAGGGAGTGCCCAGGCATTTCTCGGGAGCCGGTGAACAGGAATTGATGTAGTCATAGGTGAATGCCCACTTACCTGCATTGGCGGCTGCCACCAGCGGGCCCGGGGTATCGGATCCGATCAGTATGATGTCCACACCGGCATCGAGCAGGGATTGGGCGGCCTGCTTTTCTTTGTCGGGATCATACCAGGTGTTGATCCAGCGGACTTCCATCGTGCATTCCGGGCAGGTGACCTTTACACCGAGCATGAAGGCGTTGCCCAGGCGGATAACTTCAGGCAACGGCCATGGCGCAACATAGCCCATCTTGGTATTGCCATCAGCCTTGGCGCGCGCTCCAGCAACCATGCCAGCCAGATACTTCATATCTTCTATGGCGCCCATCAGGTTGCCATAATTTGTTCCATTACTGCGATAACCGGTGAGGTGCAGGAAGTTAACATTGGGAAACTCGGCAGCCAGCGTTTCCATGGTTGGGCCATACTCGAAGGTTGTCCCGAGGATCAAGTCAAAACCCTTGCGAGCCAGCGAGCGCATAACGGACTCGGCATCCGGCCCCGGATTTACCAGTTCAACGTACTGCACGGCAATGTTGGGATCTTGCGTGGTCATCCACTGAGCGCCTTCTGTATGCGCTTGCGACCAGCCGCCATCCGCGTGGAAGCCAATCAGCACAACGGCGACGTTGAACTTGCCTGATTCGATCTCCGGGATCGTGAAACCGGCCGGCGCCGCAGTCGCTACTTCAGTTGCAACGGGTGTGGCTTTCGGCCCACAGGCTGTCACTGCAAAAACGACAACCACGGCCAGTAAGGTGAGACGTAAAATTGTTTTATGCATAGAATACTCCTCCTAGAGTATTTTGGGGTGAATATCCGTGAATAAGGAACGTACACAAAACGCAGGAATAGCACTGGGAATCCCCTCCGCTCACCTCCTTTCGAGAACAATGCTGGAAACAGTGTTGTCTAAACATCTGTAATTTTATCACGACAGCGAATCTTAAAAACTACGGCACAATCCACGTGCCGGTTTCACCCTTCAACGCCCGGCCAATATTCTCCGGATTGGTGATGAGCGCCTTGGCGTTCGGGTTGGCTTCCAGGAACCAGATGATGGCCTGAATCTTGGGGGCCATCGAACCTTTGGCAAAGTGTGTGCCTTCGGACAGATATTGCCTGGCTTCGGCCAGGGTCATACGGTCAATCCATTTCTGGTCGGGTTTGCCGAAGTTGAGGGCCACTTTCTCGACCGCGGTGGAGATGAGCAGCAGGTCGGCTTTGATCAGGCGGGCCAGCAGGCTGGAGGCAAAGTCCTTATCAATGACGGCTGCCGTTCCAGCATACTCGCCCTCACCCTTGTCAATGACCGGGATGCCGCCACCACCGACAGTGACGACCACTGTCCCGGCCTTGATCAGGGTCTCAACCGACTCCAGTTCGACCACTTCCTTCGGGAGCGGCGAGGCGACCACACGCCGCCAACCGCGCCCGGAATCTTCCACCACGCTCCAGCCGAGTTCCTTCTCGCGGCGTTTGGCTTCAGCCTTGTCCATGAAACCACCTATCGGTTTGGACGGGTTCTTGAAGGCTGCATCGTTTTTATCCACCAGCACCTGGGTCACGACAGTGGCAACTGGCTTCTTGATGCCGCGTTTGAACAGTTCGTTTTGAAGAGTCTGTTGTAAGGCGTAACCAATCGCACCCTGGCTGTCCGCGCCGCACACGTCCAGCGGGATCTCGTGCATACCTTCCACCTTTGCGGCAATTTCAGAGCGTCGCAGGATGAACCCGACTTGGGGGCCGTTGCCGTGGCCGATGGCAACATCCCAGCCCTGCTCGATCATATCGGCAATGTGGTAAGTGGTTTCCTTGGCGGCCTGATACTGGTCTTCGACCGACTGGCGGCTTTTATCTTTAATTAGGGAGTTGCCGCCGATGGCGACGACAGCGACTTTCTTGCTCATGAAATGTTCCTCCTAACTCATGGTTAAGGCCATGACGGCCTTCTGGGCATGCATGCGGTTCTCGGCTTCATCATACACCACAGACTGCGGCCCGTCCATCACGCCATCCGTGACCTCGATGTTGCGGTCAGCGGGCAGGGGGTGCATGTAGATGGCATCCGGTTTGGCCAGTGCCATCTTGCGCTCGTCGGTGATCCAGTGCGAGTACTTCTTGATGATCTTGGCGCCCTCTTCCGGGTCCGGGGTGTGGACCATCGCGCCCCACGACTTGGCATAGACGATATCCGCATCTTTGAAAGCGGCTTCCATGTCATCCGTTACTTCAAAGCCAGCGCCAAATTTGCGCGCCTGTTCCTGAGCTTGTTCCATAATCTCAGGCATCAATCTGAACTCCGGCGGGTGCGCCAATACCACATCCAGACCGAAGCGCGGCATTTGCAGGATGAGCGACTGCGGGACAGACATCGGCTTCTGGTACGAAGCCGCGTAGGCCCACGAAACAACCATCTTCTTGTGGCGCAGGTCGCGGCCTTTTTTCTCGACGATGGTCATCAGGTCGGCCAGGCATTGGAAGGGATGATAGATGTCGCATTGCATGTTGAGCACCGGGACGCGCGAGGCCTTGGCGACTGCATTGAGATAGCCATTGCCGATGCCCCAGTCCACGTGACGGATGGCGATGCCATCGTAGTAGCGGCCAAAAATTTCGCCGATTTCCTTGGGCGTGTCGCCGTGCGAAATCTGGGTGGACTTGCTCTCGATGAACGCGCCGTGCCCGCCCAACTGGGCCATGCCAGCTTCGAACGAGCCGCGCGTGCGGGTGGATGAGAAGAAGAACAACATCGCCAGCACCTTATCGCGCAGGTAAGGATGCGGTTCGTTCAGAGCGCGCTTGCGCTTCAGGTCGAAGGCCACGTCCAGGACGGTTTCGACTTCTTCTTTCGAAAAATCCAGGTCGCCGATCAGGTCGCGGCCATGAAGAAATGTTTGCATAAAAAACTCCTTTATGTTGTTTCGTATAATTGGTTGAAGCGGGTTAAAATCTCCGGTTTCTCCAACGCTTCGGCAAATTGGGATAGCCAGTTGCGGATGTAAGCGAGGTCCAATTTACCGCGTTGGCGCATGAGGATGCCTTCGATGTCGTCCCAGTCTTTACCGCGTTCAGCAATGGATTTATGAATGATTAGGTCCTCGCCTGTGCACACGCGTACCTTCACACCCAGAATATCCACTTCCATAGCGTGTTTAATTGCCTGTTTTTCGTAATCGAAGATACTGACCAGAAGATCAGCTGCCATATTCGGTAATGCCCAAATGTGAATCACACGCGGGCAAAGTTTGTGCAGCGGGTTATTGGTTGCGCGTCCCGGGAAATGTTCCAGCACAAGTTTTCGAAAGTCGGCCAATGGCATGTCGATACTGACCTTGAAATCCGCATCGTATGTGACGCGTGGTTCGCCCCAAGTAGAAATTGCCAATCCACCAATGACCATATAGGGGATATGGTGCTCATTTAGGAAGCCAATCACTTTATTGAGAGCATTCGGACTGTACAGCATCTCATAACCTTTGTGCCAGCAAATCCCATTTCCTTGCCAGGTCAGTGAAATAATTTTCTCGCCTTTCTTGTAATTCAACAGGTACATCAAATGAGCCGGAGAAAGCCAGGGCGAGTTCACACAAGGCAAAGTATGACCGTACGCTTTCCTCGACAGTTTCTTGGGGGAGACGTAATTTCTTTTCCTCGCGCTCGGCCTCATTATCCGCGCGGTATGCAGCAGCCCATTCCTTGATGGTCATTTCAGGCATGGTTCCAAGCCTCTTAACAACATGTCATGAAGGGCACGAAGGCTCAAAGAATCCTTCGTGAAACTTCGTGCCCGCCTGCCCCCGTTCTTTGGGGGTTCTCTGGGGGTCATGGTGAAATTATTCCATAGCCCCTAGCACTAAGGCAAGCAGCGCCATGCGCATGACAACGCCGTTGAAGGCTTCCTGCCAATAGCGCGACCAGCGGGTGATATCCACATCGGTCGGGACCTCATCCATGCGCGGCAGGGAGTGCAGGAGAATGGCATCCGATTTGGCTTTCTTCTCCAGCAGTTCGCGCGTGATCTTGTAGTTGGCGGGAGTGAGACCCAGGTCTTTCCCGGCGCGTTCGTCGCGGGATTTGGTGTAATCGGGCTGGACGACCGGCTCGACCAGGATGACATCCGCATCAGCAATCGCCTGCTCAACGTGCTCGACCTCGCGGAAGTTGACGCTGAACTGCTTGAGTTCGGCTTTGAACTCGTCGGTCAGTGCCATATCCGGCGGGGAGACAAAGGTGATCGGGCAGTCGAATTGGCTCAGGGCATAGCCAAGCGAGTGCATTGTGCGCATGCGCATATCACCGACTGCCAGCCAGGTGAGACCGTCAATGGTGCCTTTTTCTTTCAACACAGTGTACAGGTCGGTCAGGATCTGGGTGGGATGCTCGCCCCAGCCGTCGCCGCCGTTGATGATGGGCACAGAGGCCCACTTCGCGGCCTCGTGCGGCGCGCCCTGCTGGAAGTGACGCATGACGATCACGTCGCCGTAGAATTCCAGCATCTTGACGGTGTCCTTGATGGACTCCTGATACCAGTCGCCCGCGCGGGTCATCTTGGCATCGGAGAAGCCGGTGACGTGGCCGCCCAGGCGG
>JAPLGV010000349.1 GCA_026389975.1 Chloroflexota bacterium | reverse complement strand
GGTAGTCCCGGTTCCAGCACGGGACGCAGTACTCTGTAACACAAAGGGCACAAACCCCCGCTCTTTGGGGGTTGTGGTGAAAGCCATTAACGCGGAAGGCCGCCTTTCGGCGGTCTTCCTGTTCGCGCTGTGGCACCTTTATCGCAGAGCGAGGAGGGATGCCACAGCGCTTCGTTTCATACTACTATCCATTTTGGGCACCACCTCCTCTTCTATAAGGATGGCAAATTTGGGGCAGGGGAAGTACCCCTGCGCTGCAAGTAGTATCACACAAATCAATTTGGATGTCAATGGCAGGCATTTCTTTGTTAGCACAAAGTAATGTCCTATTTCAGCAAAATGGGGAAGTGGTGTTTACAATAGTCCCTTGAGAAAGGAGACGCGTTGACAGAGACACGCAGCAAAATTCATGAACTGCCCATCCCGCCCCATATCACTCAAATTTTAGCAATTGCAGTACATCTTGCAGCGCAGCCTCAAAAATCTCCTGCATCGTCTCTTGCGGGACCCGGTACCGCCCACCGAAAGACCCGTCGCCGTAGACTTCCCGGGCTGTCTGCGCATCCATGATGTCGGATGGCACATGCGGCGGGACTTTCTCGCCCTCCGGCAGGTCCGCCACGATGGTGAACGGGAACGCCTCCAGCCAGTTGGCATGGTTTGGTTTGATTTCGTGGCGCAGCGCTACTTCCTCCACGCTGTGGGCCATCCACCACGAATACCAGTTTAATTTCAAGCCGGTCAATTCGTTGGCGAGTTCAGTTAGCCGGGCGCGTGCCCCGCTGTTCCCGCCATGACCGTTCAGGACGAGGACGCGCTTGAAGCCCTGCCCATACGCCGAACGGAGGATGTCCTCCACCGCGTCCATCAATGTGGACAACCGCAGGCTGAACGTACCGGGGTAGGTGAGAAAGTACGGGCTGGAGCCAAAGTTAATCGGCGGCGCGACCAGCACCCCGGTCTGTTTCGAGGCGGCGTCCGCCAAAGCCAGCGGGATTTTTACGTCCGAGAGCAGGGACAGATACCCGTGCTGTTCACACGCCCCCACAACCAGCATCAGCCGGTCATCATGCTTGAGATATTCTTCCACATCCATCCAGTTCAGTTCTTCGATTCGCATAACGCCATTATAATCGTCTTGTGCCTGAACCTATCCCCATCCCGCCGCTTTTCCTCGAGCGCATGTCCCGCTTCCTCGGTGACGAGTATCCCGCCTTCGCCGAGTCTCTGACGCATGACCCCGTGCACGGGCTGCGGGTCAACACGCTGAAGTTGAGCGCGGGCGAGTTTCGCAAGTTTTCCCCTTTCCCGCTGGGAGACAAGGTGGCGTGGTGCGATTCTGCTTACTGCCTCCTGCCTTCTGCCTCTTCCCCCGGACTCCATCCTTACCACCTGGCCGGACTGTATTACCTGCAAGACCCGTCTGCCATGTCGGCAGCGGAGCTGCTCGGCCCCCGGCCTGGCGAGCGCGTCCTGGACCTGGCCGCCGCCCCCGGCGGCAAGACCACTCATATTGCCTCCCTGATGCAGGGACAGGGTCTGCTGGTGGCCAACGAGATCAAGACCAAGCGCCTTAATCATCTGGTGGTCAATGTGGAACGCTGGGGCGCGGCCAACGTGGTCGTCACCAACGAGACCCCCGAAAGGGTGGCCGACCATTTCGGCGCCTATTTCGACCGGGTGATCGTGGACGCGCCCTGCTCCGGCGAAGGCATGTTCCGCAAGGATGTGCGGGCGCGACTCGACTGGTCGGAGCAGATGGTGGCGGGCTGCGCCGTGCGCCAGACGAACATCCTGCGCGTGGCGGCCCACCTGGTCCGCCCGGGCGGACACCTGCTCTATTCCACCTGCACCTTCGCCCCCGAAGAAGACGAGGCTGTGATCACCCGGTTTTTGCGGGAACATCCCGATTTCGAAGTGGAAGCCCTGCCGCAGTTGGCCGGGTTTATGCCGGGGAAACCAGAGTGGATGGGAGAAAAAACAATAAGCAAAAAACAAAATGACGAATTGCGCGGCGCGGTGCGGCTCTTCCCCCACCGGCTGACCGGCGAGGGACATTTCGCCTGTCTCCTGCAGCGCAAGGACGGTCCCGCAGACGAGTTGACTTTCCCCTGGCGTTCGGCAAAAATCCCAACCCTGGAGTGGCAGGTCTGGCAGGCTTTCCGGGAGGAGACCCTGGGCTTGGATTTCCCCTCCGGGCGCCTGCGCATGCAAGGGAACCGGTTGTATTTCGTGCCGGAAGATGTTCCTGATTTGAAAGGGCTGCGGATGACGATTCCGGGCGTCTGGCTGGGAAACTTCAAAAAGGAGCGCTTTGAGCCGGCCCATCCACTGGCATTGTACTTGCGGCCAGGGCAGGCGCACAACGTACTGGCGCTCTCCTCAGACAGCCGGGAAATGGCTGCCTATTTACGGGGCGAAAGCCTGCCCTCAGTGGGCAGGCCCGGCTGGACGCTCGTCACTGCAGACGGCTGGCCGCTCGGCTGGGGCAAGCGCGTGCAGGGCGTGGTGAAGAACCATTTTCCGAAGGGATGGCAAGTCTATTCTTAAAAGAGCACTATTTTCACCTGTATTAAACCGCGCGACTCTAACGTTTTCCAGGTGATTACGCCTATGGCACCACCACAATCGTGTACTGCTTTTCTCCCGTCTGCCCGGCTTCGTTTGTCCCGAAGCACCAGACACTGATGGTGAAGGTAAACGTCCCGGCTTCGGTGGGTGTCCCGATGATTTTGGCGGTATCCTCCGCCTTCACATACACAAGCTCCAGTCCCAGCGGGAGCATTCCTTCGGATAGGGAGATGTCCCCGGCCGGTGTCCGGTTCTGGCTGATGCTGATGGTTACCTCATAAGGGACGCCTACTTGGGCGTCCGGCAACTTGTCCGGGTTAAATACAATCGATTCATCCGGAAAAAAATAAGAACACATACACGCCATCGTCGCAAAGATGACAAAGGCAAGCACAACCAGGGCAATCGGAGAGATGCGTTTCATAGGTAAGACTCCTTAGTCCCCGGCACTTTGATAGTGCCGGGGATTTGTCTAAATTACAATATTTACCAGTTTCTTCTGCGCCACGATCACCTTCCTCGGTGGCTTGCCCTCCAGGTATTTCTGGACAATCTCACTCGCCAGCGCTGCAGCCTGGATCTGTTCCTCGCTGGCATCTGCCGGAACAACAATCCGGTCGCGCAGTTTGCCGTTGACCTGCACTGGCACCTGGATGACCTGCTCGCGTGCCAGTTCCGCGTCCCAGGAGGGCCAGGCCTGCTGGTGGACACTGCCTTCATGTCCGGTCAGCTGCCAGAGTTCCTCAACGATGTGCGGGGCGGCGGGAGCCAGGATCACCATCAGCGTTTCCAGCGCCTGCCGGTAGGTTGATGTTTTCCAGGTTCTGTCCCGCTGTCGATCGCCCAGGGTGTTGACAAATTCCATCAGCGTGGAAACCATCGTGTTCAGCCGGAAAGTCTCAATCCGTTCTGTTACGCCGCGGATGGTCTGGTGCATTTTACGCTCCAACTCATCATCTTTGGTCTGCGGCTGGTCGCCTGCCTGCTCCCAGGTATCGGCGTACAACCGCCATATCTTCTCCAGGAATCGGCGCGTCCCATTGATGCCCTCCATGCTCCAGTTCACATCCTGGTCGAAGGGCGCCATGAACATTTCGTAGATGCGCAGGGAGTCCGCGCCATAGGTATCGACGACCGCGTCCGGCGTGAGGGTGTTGCCGCGGCTCTTGGACATGCGTTGGCCGTCCGGACCCATCAGTTGGCCCTGGTTCATCAGTTTGGCAAAAGGCTCGCGGAAGGGTACCAGGCCGGCGTCGGCCATGACCTTGGTCCAGAAACGGGCATACAGTAGGTGCAGCACGGCGTGCTCAGCCCCGCCCACGTACAGGTCAACCGGCATCCAGTAGTTCATGCGTGCCGGGTCGAACGGGCCTTGCTGGTAATCCGGGCTGGTAAAGCGCAGGAAATACCACGACGAGCAGGCAAAACCGCCCATCGTGTCGGTCTCGCGTTGTGCCGCTCCGCCGCAGGTTGGGCAGGTTGTACTGACGAATGCAGACAGGCGTGCCAGGGGTGAGCACCCGCTGCCGTCCGGCCTGAAATCCTCCATCGGAGGCAGCAGCACGGGTAACTGGTCTTCGGGCACGGGTACTTCACCGCACTTCGGGCAGTGGATGATGGGGATCGGCGCGCCCCAGTAGCGCTGGCGAGAGATTAACCAGTCGCGCATGCGGTATTGCACCGTTCGCTTGCCCAGGTCTTTGGACTCGATATGTTCGCAGATGCGCTGGAGAGCCTCACCGCTGGGCAGCCCGTTGAATGGGGCTGAGTTAACCATTATCCCTTCAGCGGGGAAGGCCTCGGTCATTTCCGACCCTTCAATGGATGAGCCTTCCGGGGCGATGACGACCCGCACCGGTAACCCGAACTTGCGGGCGAACTCGAAGTCGCGCTGGTCGTGAGCCGGTACGCCCATGATGGCACCCGTGCCGTAGCCCATCATCACGTAGTCCGCCGCCCAGACCGGTATGCGTTCCCCGTTGAGCGGGTTCTCCACGTATCCGCCGGTGAAGACGCCGGTTTTCTCGCGGCTTTCGCTCATGCGGTCCACTTCACTCTGTCGCATGGCCTGGGCAATGTAGGCTTGAACTTCTTCCCGTTGGTCAGGTGTGGTGATCCGTTCGACCAGTGGATGTTCTGGGGCTAACACAAAAAAGGTCACGCCATAGATGGTATCTGGCCGGGTCGTAAATACCGCAATCTGCTCCTTGTTCGAAGATTGTTCACTGACCACTGAAAACTGGATTTCCGCGCCCTCCGAGCGCCCAATCCAGTTGCGCTGCATGATGCGGATGCGCTCCGGCCAGTCCACGCTATCCAGGCCGGTGATCAGTTCATCTGCATAGGCGGTGATCTTGAAATACCAGGCCGGGATCTCGCGCTT
>JAPLGV010000283.1:3267-4368 GCA_026389975.1 Chloroflexota bacterium | reverse complement strand
GCGCGTCCAGGCGACCGAGAAACGATAGGCGTCCAGGCCCAGTTCCTTCATCAGGGCCACATCTTCTTTATAGCGGTGGTAATGGTCCACGGCCACGTCGCCGGTCTCGCCGTTGACGACATGACCGGGCGTGTGCACAAAGGTGTCCCAGATGGACGGGCCTTTGCCGTCCTCGTTCCAGGCGCCTTCCACCTGGTAGGCAGAGGCAGCACAGCCCCAGACGAACTCTTTCGGGAACGCAAGGAATTTGCTCACGGTTCACTCCATGGAAAGAAAGGATAATTGGAAAAAGGCAACCTGCTGCCTTCTTTGGGATAAGGATACAGGAAAAACGCATTCCACACAAGCGACAAGAAACACCTTTTTCTGGTTATAATCTACTCATGACTGACCCCTCGAACCCCCCGACTGACCGCTCGCGGCAAGGCCGCGTGCTCGACCCGGAACCGAAACCCGACGACCGGCTGGATACCACTCTGCGGCCGCAGTCGCTGTCCGATCTGATCGGGCAGGAGCAGGTGAAGGAAAACCTGGCCATCCTGATTGCAGCTGCCCGTCAGCGCGGCGAAGCTCTTGACCACGTCCTTTTCTACGGACCTCCGGGCCTGGGTAAGACCACCCTGGCGCACGTGGTGGCGAACGAGATGAAAGTCAATATCAAGATCACTTCCGGCCCGGCTATTGAACGGGCGGGGGATTTGGCCGCCATCCTGACCAATCTGCGCGCTGGCGACGTGCTGTTCATTGACGAAGTTCATCGCCTCGGCAAGGCTGTGGAAGAAATCCTGTACCCGGCGATGGAAGATTACGCCCTCGACATCATCATCGGTAAGGGACCCTCGGCGCGTTCCATCCGCCTAAAACTGCCGCGCTTCACTGTGGTCGGCGCGACCACCCGCCTGGCGTTGATGACCGCCCCGCTAAGGGCGCGCTTCGGAGCGGTCTATCGCCTGGATTACTATGATATCAAGGCGATGCAGGCCATCGTCCGGCGCGCCACCGGGAAGTTGCACGTTGAAGCAGACCAGGGCGGCATCGAGGAGATCGCCCGCCGGGCGCGCGGCACCCCGCGCGTGGCCCTGCGCCTCCTGCGGCATGTGC
>JAPLGV010000283.1:0-3194 GCA_026389975.1 Chloroflexota bacterium | reverse complement strand
TCAGGTGCGTGCAGACGGGATCGTGACCCGTGGAGTAGCCAACGAAGCCCTCGATCTGCTGCAAGTGGATCCGCTCGGCCTGGATGACCTGGACCGGCGCGTGCTGAAAACCGTCATCCAGAAATACAACGGTGGCCCGGTGGGACTGAACACTATCGCCGCCGCCATCAGCGAGGAGCCGGAGACCATCATGGAGGTGGTCGAGCCGTACTTGCTGCAACTGGGTTTCCTCGACCGCACTCCGCAGGGCCGCGTGGCAACCAAGGCGGCCTATGAGCATCTGGGGGTGGAGTACAATGAGACGACACAACCGAAGTTGTTGTGATTTATTCTATGGCGAAGAAAAGGAAGAGAAAAGGCAAGTGATAACCATGAGTCCATTGCAAAAAAAAGGTCTTTAACACGCAGGACACGACGTACACTGAGGATAAGTGATAAAGACTTTTCCTTCGTACCCCTTCATGGCCTTTGTGTTTAGATGGTTTTTGCAGTAGAGTCAACCATGCAAGTTTGGTGTAAGTGGCAGGTTGCAATAGTGCCCCACACTTTCTATTCCCAATCTGAGGAGAGTTTCCAATGGCTAATAGAACAGATGCTAAATTCAATTCCAAGCCAATAATTATTATCGCCGTTATTGGTGCGGTCATGTGTCTCTGTCTCTGTACGATAGCTTCGATAATAGGGGTTATTTATTTAAACATAGATACCGGTCCAACCATTACTCCAAATACGCCCGGTCCAACCATTACGCCAAACGCGCCCGGTTCAAGCATTACACCAACCGCGCCAATCACGCAAGACTTGCCTGATACCGGTCCAACCATTACGCCAACCGCGCCAGTCACCCAGGACCTGCCTGGATCCGATCCCCAAACACAAACCTGGCTGGTGTTGTTTTATTTGGATGCAGATAATAATCTCGAGGAAGATATATATTTCGACATGAACGAGATGGAGATGGTGGGTTCCACCGATCGCGTAATTATGGTCGCCCAGATTGACCGCAGCGCAGAGTATTTTACAGGCGACGGAGACTGGACTTCTGCACGCCGCTATTACCTGACACAGGATGACGATCTGAATACGATCAACTCACAGTTGATTGCTGACATTGGCGAAGTGGATATGGGTAACAGCAATACCCTGGTGGATTTCGCCACTTGG
Organism: Chloroflexota bacterium; assembly: GCA_026389975.1. Lineage (GTDB taxonomy): Bacteria > Chloroflexota > Anaerolineae > Anaerolineales > Villigracilaceae > UBA877. The sequence goes on along the minus strand of JAPLGV010000283.1, from coordinate 2,030 downwards.
GCGATCCAGAGCTATCCTGCCGACAAGGTTGTTTTAATTATGTCGAATCATGGGGGAGGCTGGGACGGTGGTTGGTCAGATGACAGCCCACTGGATTCGAATGAGAACTGGATCTACCTGAATGAATTAGAGAGCGCCCTGGGTCAGATCATCGCCAACACCGGCATTCGCCAGTTTGAGCTTTTTGGGATGGATGCCTGCTTGATGAGCATGCTCGAGGTCTACAACGGTCTTGCACCCTACGCCCACTATGCCGTTGCCTCCCAGGAATTAGAGCCTGGCCTTGGCTGGGCATATGCTTCATTTTTGGGTGACCTGGCTGCGCAGCCGGGGATGAGCGGGGCTGACCTCGGTCGAGCCATTGTGGAGAGTTATATCATCGAAGATCAACGCATCCTGAACGACGAAGCGCGTCAACGTATGCTCTCAGGCGCTGGGTCTTCTGATTCGATAAGCGCTGGCGAGTTAGCTCAAGCATGGGGCACGGATATCACCCTTGCGGCAGTAGATTTATCGGCCTTGCCACAGCTGAACGCCTCCCTGGATAACTTTCTTTACGCCCTGAAAAATGTCGATCAAGCCAAGGTGGCTGAAGCCCGTTCTTATGCTCAGCCATTTGATAATCTCTTTAACGATATTTCTCCCTCTTCTCCTTATATTGACCTGTCCAATTTCGCCAACTTTGTTGTGGTGACCACCGGTGACCAGGCGCTCAGTCAAGCCAACCAACAGCTCCAGGCTGCGTTGTCTGCTGCGATCATTGCGGAAAAACATGGCGACCAGCGTCCGGGCGCAACAGGCATCTCCATTCATTTCCCGGTCTCGGATATATATTGGAATGAAGATTTCGGCTATACCTTCTACAACGATGTCACTCGCAGTTCAGCCAGCCAGAATCTTTGGGACGATTTCATGGCATTCCATTATGCCGGTCAGGATTTTGGTTTGGGAAACCCATTGCGAGAGGCGCGACTGCCGGCACCCGGCAGTGCTCAGGTATCGATCGAATCCTTTAAGTTAACTCCAACTGATAATAAAAGCATCTATACGATCCAGGCGGATATTATCGGCGATAATATCGCCTATATTTATCTTGTCGGTTTTCTTAAGGTTCCAAATAGCGGAAGGTATCTGGCTTACGATTGGGATTATATTATGGGCGATACAAGTCAGGAACAGAATGGCGTCATCTATCCGGTTTGGGAACGATCGAATGGTGTGACCCACATCGCCATTGATTGGGATATCAGCAGTAAAGCCATATGTGATAGCACTGGATGTTATTCGGCAGAGCTAATTCCTGAAAAGTACAGTGACCAACAGGAGAATGTGCTATACGTTGTAGAGGGCTGGTATGTCTATTCAGAAACGGGTGAGAAGATTGAAGCTAGGATGTACTTCTACAATCAAGGTGATTTTCTTATGCACAATATTATTGCCAATCCTGTCGGGAATAACTCGATCGAGATCCCCACCATATTGACTCCCAAACCCGGGGATCAATTCATGAATATGCAAACTCATGTGACATTTGATGACAATGGGCAATTTGACACCTTCGAATATTACGAAGGCAACACCGTGACCTTTGGCGACCAATCGATTTCTTGCGCAGAATTTGAATCTGCAGACCCTGGAGAATATGCGATCGGGATCATGGTGAGAGATATGGACGGAATATACAACTGGTTTCTCGGACCCGTAACCGTCAAGTAGTTCTGATGTGAAAACCTCCGATTTAGACTAACCCCTCCCGCCCGCCTTCAGTGCCCAGACTCCGGTTGGACCGCGCGATTAGAGACGTAGTAGCGACTTCAGTCGCTGAAATTTACGGCTAAAGCCGTTACTACAATCATTTCCGATGCCCTACGATTATCGCAAACTGTCTGCCATCAAATGCGCCGGGCGGCCCGGATTAATCAACTTCCTTACCTCAAGTTCTGCAACTCCTCCGCCTCCAGCCGCCCGGTGACTGGCTGCCTGTTTTCTTCCACCCATTTCCGCAGCGGCTCGACCCACTTCACCAGCGC
>JAPLGV010000160.1 GCA_026389975.1 Chloroflexota bacterium | reverse complement strand
CACGCTCTATCTCTTTCAGGGGCGCCTCCCTCAACTCGGTGTCCACCCCTCTCGTTGATAGCAGCTAACCTTTCCTGGAAGGCGCCTAGTTGATCATCCATGCCGGCCTCCGTACAGTCTATCGGCTACCTGTGATAATGTATCAAAGCCCTGTACCGCCCGGGGAAAAAGGGGTAACTGGATCGACCAGGGGAGCAGAGCGTCAATTTCTTCCAAGTAAGGTTGCTGCGCGGCATGCACTGTGGAGCAGAACGGACAGTCGTTCGCAGGCACCAGCATGTTGGTTACTACCAGGTTACACGGAATCTTGAGCCTAGCCAGGCGATTTATCAGACGTTTCGTTTCCAACACCGCCATCGCCTCAGGAATCGTGACGGTGACAAATTGGCATTGCTCGGGGTCGAATAGTAATTGCTGGACCTTGCGTAACTGTTTTGACTTCTGGCGGAGTAATTCGGCCACCTTGCTCAAAGATGCGATCCCCTGATATTTTAGAAGCAATCTAAAGAAAGTGATGAACCACTGGCGCACGACGGCGGGCGTTTCCAAAAAGCGCAAAGCGTGCCCGGTGGGAGCCAGGTCGAGCACGTAGCGATCGAATTGCCCCACATCGATAAAGTCCATTATTTTCATCAAGGCCATCAATTCGTCCAGGCCTGGGGGTGTCATGGAAATTAGCTCTTCCATGACCTGGCGGTCAAACTCGACGTTGAACGCGCCGGATAAGAAAGAATTGAAGACTTCATTGATTTCTTCGACGTAGGCTCGCTTCAAATCTTCCAGAAGATCGGTTGAATTCATTTCGATGGCAAAGAGCTGATGCACGCCAACCACCGGCGTGACCTGGTTGCCGATTGGCTGAGCCAGGCTGTCCGAAAGGGAGTGGGCAGGGTCAGTTGAAAACAACAGGGTCTTATTGGGACCTGGTTGCCGATTGGCTGAGCCAGGCTGTCCGAAAGGGAGTGGGCCGGGTCAGTAGAAAACAACAGGGTGTTCTTCCCGTATCCTGTGGACAGGGTTTTCTTGGAGGTCGATGGATCGATCCGGCCAAGAACAGCGGGACCTTCGGCGATGGAAGCCAGGTAAATCGCAGTGGCTGTGGCGACGGTGGTTTTACCGACGCCTCCCTTACCGCCAAAAAGGAGCAGGCGCGTTTGTGTCAGCGCGTCTACTTTGAATGGGCGCTGCTGCTCTATTTCGGGTGATGGGTACTGGGAAACAAGGGGGAGTGGGGCAGTGAGCGAACCTCCCAAGAGCATCTGGCCCACGTCAAGCAGGTCTGCCTGCCCACGCACCTGGTGAAATAATAAAGGTATGTGCAGCGTGTGCAGGGCAGGAAAATTATTTCGAATCTCCTCTAAACATGATTCCTGCTCGCTACGCCGCCCTTCACAGAATGCGCATGGTGAAGGCATTACCACGCGGTTGACGATGAGGGTATCTACCCGTATGTGCAGCGCCTTCAAACCCTCCAGGAGTCGGCCGGTTTCAGCAATGCTCATGGCCTCGGGGATCGTCACGGGCACAAACTCGGTCGCGACAGGGTCACCCAGGACGGACTCCAGCAGTCTCAGATCGCCCTTCATCAAACTCAAAAAGGCGTCGGTATCATCCGGATGATAACGCCCAAATGTGGATGCCATGTAACGATGCTTTTCCAGCATCAAATTAAGCACGTGGATCCAGCATTCCATCATATGAGGCAGGGATAACAGGCGTAAGGTATGGCCAGTGGGGGCGGTATCCAGGATGACCAGGTCGTAGTTCTTCTCCTGCACGATCCCGGCTATCTCGATTACAGCCATCAGCTCGTCCAGGCCAGGCAGAGAAAGGTCGAAGAATTCAGCAATGTCTTCTTGATCGAAATAGGTGCCGCGATCCATGATTTTCTTCAGGACAGAGCCATGCTTGCGTTTGAAATTCTCCAAACGTTTAGCCGCATCCATCTCCAGAGCGAAGAGGTTTGGAACGTGCCTGATCGGTGTGATGACATCTCCGATGGCTTGGTCAAAGCTGTCGCAAAGAGAATGGGCAGGGTCCGTGGAGGCGATCAGGATCTTTCGTTGTCCCGTGCCCCGTCCGGGAACCGGGACTACCTCGCTGGAACCGGGACTACCACGAGCATCCTGCCCGGCCCAATAAAGGGCGGTAGCGGCGGATAGGGTGGTTTTGCCCACCCCACCCTTGCCGCCGAAGAACAGCAGCCGGGTTACCGTATCGATCATAAAAGAAGGGGTTTGCCTGCCCATTTGCTCAGACCTTTTGGGGCAAATATTCTGGCTGTTGGACTGTGATCAGCATGGCCTGTGATATGGCCTCCCGGTTTAAGCTACAGCGGGCCGGTGTGGTGCCGGACTGGCTTTCAGCGTAAGCGGTGAGCAAACGGTAGGCCTGGGTGAGCCTGGTCATGCTGGCATCTATTTCGGGGACCTTCGGGGGGTTTAGATCGGGGTGCAGCTGGATCACCTGGCGGTGGTAGGCGCGCTGGATTTCTTTAGGCGTAGTGGTCTCTTCCAGGCTCAAGAGTCTGCGAGCATCTTCTATGACTTCGAAAGATAGGGGTTGAACCTCTATGGTCGTGAAACTGTAAGGGGGGAGCGGCCCGACGCGGCGGAATACCAGGGAGGAGCTGCCCGTATAGCCCCGGCTTTCGAAGGATGCATCCAGGACTTCCAACGTTCGATCCAATGCCCGGCAGCCTTTCTCATCCAGCAGCAGCGCTGCGTTCAGCACCATTGTATCGTCCATCAGCGGGTTGACCGCCATTTCCTGGGCGATTTCCTGCAAGACGGGCAGGATTTCGCCGCCCAGGGCGGCCCGACGTTGTTCCAGGGCGGCCTGCACCTGCCGTCCAAGGGTGACTCTTTTGGCCAGGTTTTCTTCAGGCGAACAGCTCGCCAGCTGCGCTTTAGCCTGCAGGACGGTTTCATCCAGGGCAATCTGTTGAAAAACATGCTGGATGTTCCACAGCACGACCACTTCCATTTGCACCCGGTTGCCATATTTATCCAGAGCGGCTTGAAACAGAGATTCTCCCTGAGCCAGCAATTGAGTTACCTGGGATTCACCGGCCAGAACGGTGCCAAACTTGACCGGCAAGGCCGGAAAATCGCGCATGACTGACTCGACCACCCGCTGGTGCGCCACCAGATAAACAGCCGCTTCGGGACGCTTCAAGCCGTGATAATCCGGTAATGGGCTGGCGCTGACCACCGCGGCGAGTGGTCGTGTTGAAGCGCCGTTCTGTCCTTGCAGCGCAGCAGTCTGGGGACTGTGATAAGGAATCGTAAAAACTTCATCGTCCTCAGTACCGGCGCCGGCCTCGTCGAAAATGACGTGGTCGCCGGTAGGTATGATGGCATACACATACAATCCAGAAGCATTCGAGGGTACCAAGTCGATCCTACCTTTCCCGGTTTGCCAGCGCAATTTTGAAGTGTTTTGCGGAGACGTTGAGCTTGGATTTTGAAATGTTCTCAGGGGTTGGAGTAGCTTTCCCGAAGGGGGCCTGCCGAAG
>JAPLGV010000311.1 GCA_026389975.1 Chloroflexota bacterium | reverse complement strand
GTGGCCGCCGCCAAGGCCGGCGCCTGGCACAACGAAGTGAAAGAGGCCTACCCGCGCGGGAACGAAGTTCCCTTCGACTCGGAACGCAAGCGCATGATTACCATCCACGATGTGGGCAACCCGCATCCTGAGGACATTTCCCCGTTCTACGACACCAAGTTCAAGGGCTGGGATGTGATCGCCGTCAAGGGCGCGCCGGACGTCGTCCTCGACCTGTGCACCCAGTACCTCGGCATGGACGACAAGCCGCGCCAAATGGACAATGCCGCCCGTCAGTTCATCCTGGATGCCAACGATACCATGACCCAGGATGCTCTGCGCGTGCTGGGCGTGGCTTACCGGCTAGAAAAAGATGTGCCGGATGGCGAGCTCAAGGTCAAGGATCTTGAACATGACCTGGTCTTCGTCGGATTAATGGGCATGATTGACCCGGCCCGACCCGAGGTCAAGGTGGCTCTGGCAAAGGCTGCCCATGCCGGGATCCGCACCGTGATGATCACCGGCGACTTCCCGAACACCGCCAAAGCGATTGCCTTGGCCATCGGGCTTTTGCGGCCCGGCCACAAGGTCCGCACCGGCGCGGATCTGGACAAGATGTCTGACGACGACCTCAAGCGCGAGATCGAAATCACCGACGTGTTTGCCCGCGTCTCCCCCGAACATAAGATGCGCATCGTGGACGCGCTCCAGGCCAACGATGAAGTGGTCGCCATGACCGGCGACGGCGTCAACGACGCCCCGGCCATCAAGCGCGCCGACATCGGCGTGGCGATGGGCATCACCGGCACCGATGTGGCAAAAGAGACCGCCGATATGGTGCTGACCGACGACAACTACGCCAGCATCGTCTCCGCTGTGGAACAGGGACGCATCATTTACGCAAACATTCGCAAGTTTGTGTTCTTCCTGCTTTCCTCAAACGTGGCCGAAATCATGGTGATCTTCCTGGCCACGCTGGCCGGTTTCCCCGCCCCATTGACGGCCATCCAACTCCTATGGCTCAATCTCATTACCGACGGCGCTCCGGCGTTGGCTTTGGCAATGGAGAAGGGCGATCCCGACATCATGGACCAAAAGCCGCGCACGAAGAAGGAACCCATCATCAACCGCTCCATGAGCCTGGGGATTACCATCCAGACCATCACTCAGACCGGCGCGGTACTGACAGCCTTTGGCCTCGGTCTGCTCTGGGAACTCGCAGCCATGGGCCACGGCGTACCGCAAGGCTCAAACGCATTCTCTTTCCTGCTCAACTTTGACTGGCGCAGCGTAGAATTGGATGCAGTCCGCACTTCTGAGACGATGGCTTTCATCACGCTCTCGCTCTGCGAACTCTTCCGCGCCTACACCGTCCGCTCGGAACATGCTTCGCTGTTCAGGATTGGTGTGTTCTCAAACAAGTGGATGCAGTACGCTGTGGGTTTTTCGATAGCCCTGCTGTTGCTGGTGTGCACCGTCCCATTCCTGCAAGGGATTTTCAACACGCATTTTATGTCGCTGCGGGAATGGTCCGTGGTGCTGACGCTTGCTCTTATCCCGGCTGTATCGGAAGAAGTCACCAAATTCTTCCTCCGGCTGCGGGACCACCGCAAGGCCTCAGCCTAGATTTAAATTTGGGTCAATATCAAATCCCCGGCTCATTGCTGGGGATTTGATTCAGCCTGCCTTTACCCCTGTTACCTGGTCAATAATGCTCAAAAACACTCGCAGGTTGGGAATGGTGGAGGCCGCCGCGCTGGCTCCGCTGAACCAGCCGCCATCTTTCCTGGAGACTTTCAAAATCCCCTTATGGATGGAAACCTCCTTCACGTCCGTCCAGGGATAAGTCTTCTTACCAATCGCAATCCCCACTTTGCTGATCCCCACCGGCCCGAAGACAATTGTCTGCCCGGCGTTGTACTGGTCGGCGGCACGTCGATACAGGAGCGGGAAGATGCTCTGGTCAATATTCTTCGCCAGTTCCTCAACTTTGCCGAAGGAATCGGCCAGAACCAGGCGTTGGTTCTGGCGATTGTATAACGTGTAGATATGCGTTGTGCCGGTGTAAATCCCGTTGGTGTAATGGCGTGTGATGGCAGACGTCATCAAGCCCACGTCCTCCCAGTGCCAGATCTGGATGCCTTTCCGGTCGTTATATGCAAACCCGCGCTCGTAGGCCGCCACGCCCTTGTTCCAGTTAGCATACGCGCCCCAGCCAGCCAGCAACCCAAACGCAAACAGGACAAAGGCAATCACCAGCGGACCGGTCAGCTTATCGTCAATCATGGCCGGGCCGTGCTGCTGGTAGGCCACGTAGGTGTCGTATATACCAAATAAAAAAACCAGCACCGCTCCGGCAAGTAATATAAAGAAAATAACCAAGCTGCCCCAGCGGTTCCAACTCTTGACCGGGAAATAGCCGCGCGGCGCGCCCAGACCGATGACTGAGATAAAGGCTTCGGGAATTTGCGGATTGTTCAAGGGCCACTCCGAACAAAAGATCGGGCAAGGATGGCCCGGTCAGTGAAGCTTTTAGATAGGCGGCAGGTTGCGCTTCAGGATGGTATACATCCCCAGCGCTTTGACCGCTCCCTCCACCACACAGGTTGTCGGGTTGTCCACCAAGTAGGCGGGAATACCGAGGGCTTTCGTCAACAGTTTATCGGTCCCGCGCAGCAACGCACCGCCGCCGCACAACGCCACACCCCGGTCTATGATATCGGAGACCAGATCAGGCGGCGTCTTCTCGAGCACGCGGCGACAAGTCTCAATGACCTGTTTGAGCGGCTCCTGAAGCGCTTCGACTACTTCATCGGTCGTAATCGTAACCGGGCGCGGCAGGCCGCTGACCTGGTCCTGTCCCTGGACTTCCAGGCCTTCTTCTTTGTCTTGCGGAATGGCCGCACCGATCTTTATCTTCAACTGTTCCGCTGTTGATGGGCCGATGATGACCCCGTATTTTTTTCGCGCGTAGGTAATGATGGCCTCGTCCAACTGGATACCGCCTGAACGCATCGTTTCCGCAACGACAATGCCATACAAAGAAATGACCGCGGCCTGCGTGGCGCCGCCACCCAGGCAGATGATCATGTTCCCGGAAGGCATACCGATCGGCAGGTCCACACCGAGGGCGGCCGCCAGAGGCTGCTGGATGAGATAGGCCTCGCGGCTGCCCGCCTGGAGCACCGCCTCGTGGACCGCGCGCGATTCCACACTGGTCACGCCATAGGGGACAGTGATCATCACACGCGGGCGGAAGACGCGCATCGGCCCACTGACGCGCCGGAGCAGGTGATGCAGCAGGGCTTCGGTGATTTCATAGTCTGCCACCACCCCGTTCTGGAGGGGATGCGCGACCTCGATGGTTTCTTCCGAGACGCGTCCCTGCATTCCCTGCGCTTCCTTCCCGAGCGCAACGATTTTTTGCTCTTGGATGACGATAGCCACAATGGTTGGTTCATCCACCAGAACACCGCCGCCATCAGCAATCCGGGTCTGGATGGTGCCAAGGTCAATCCCCAGGCCTTTAGAAAGGGAGAACATGGAAGGCATAGATTATCCTCGATTCGGTTCAGTCAGTAATCCGGGGGGGTTTGGCAGATGCATGCCGGTAGCGTTTGACAGCATCCAGTCGCAGGTTGGACTTGCGCAGAGCAGCCTCCATTATCAAGTAAGCATCCGAGTCCGTTGGAACACCCTTGGCAAGAATTTCTTCAGCGCGCTTGCGAGCGGCTTCGGCGCGCGCCACGTCAATCTCCTCGACATTTTCTGCCGCGTCGGCCAGAACAGTGACAATATCCGGCTGGACCTCGGCAACGCCGCCAGCGACCGTAAAGATTTCTTCTTTTCCGCCGGAACGCACTTTAATGATACCAATTTTGAGTGTGGTCAGTAACGGCGCGTGGTGAGGCAGGATGCCCATTTCGCCGTCCGTACCGGGAAGAACGACGATATCTGCATCCCCTTCGAAGACCATGCGGTCCTGGGAAACAATTTCACAACGAATGGGCATATTTCAGTGCTCCAGTGTCACGTGCTCCGGTGTCACGCGATGCTTGGACGCGTGACACTCAATTACGCGCCCTTTGCCAGCTTCTCGGCCTTCTCGCGCACATCTTCAATGGTACCGGCCATCATGAAAGCCTGTTCAGGCAGGTCATCACACTTGCCATCCAGGATTTC
>JAPLGV010000008.1 GCA_026389975.1 Chloroflexota bacterium | reverse complement strand
CAGGCGCAGGCCGTGGCGCTCAAGAATGACCGGAGCGTGCGCCTCGGCGGCGTTCGCTCCGGCGCCCATGCTGGCGATCCCGTACTGCCCCAGGTTGTCGAGCGTGTCGAACAGGCCCTGGCTACCGTAGTCCATGGCGTGGTTGTTGGCCAGGCTGAGCACGTCGAACCCGGCTAGCGCAAGGGCCTGGGCCGTCTCCGGCGGAGCGGCAAAGGTGTAGTTTTTGGGCTGCCGCTCGCCGTCGGCCGTGAGAGCACATTCCAGATTCCCGACCAGTACGTCTGCGGAATCGAGCACAGACTGGACTCCGGCGAAGACGATTTCAGGACCCCGGGCCTGCACCTGATCCCCGACTGTGCGCGCCAGCATAATGTCGCCGACTGCCGCCAGGTTAACTTGCAGGCTGGGAGTGGGTGTGCCGGTCGGTGCAATGGTGGCCGTTTCCGTGGCTGCAGATGTAGGAGTGTCTGAGGCGGGGGCGGGCGTATCGCTTGCCGGACGGAACGTGGTCCGCGTTGCGCTGGCGTCAGGACGAAGTCCCCTTTGGGGGGGCTCAGGACTGTTTGCCACGCTCCTGGCAGGAGCCGCGCAGCCGGTCAAGAATGCAGCGATAAGAAATATGCGTACCAGTAAGCGATTAATTCTCATTCTGTATCTGGATCTCCAACTGCATCTTCCAGATGGCTTTCAACAGCGGACCGCGCTGCTCGAAGCCCGATTCACCCAGGTCACTCAGGCCCAGAAAGACGCGGCTCCGGCAGCGGTGCAGGAGTCCGGTCACGAGGCGCGCCAGGGTCTGCTGGTTGGCGGCCTGGTCATCGGCGTCGGTCCACGGCCGCTCTCGCTCCCACGAACGGCTGAGCACGTAGGGCTGGGTCAGCGGTTGGAACAGGCGCTCCCACCAGCCTCCCGAGCCTGCGTCCAGCCAGAACTGGATGGTTGCAGGCCGGTTCATCATCAGGAAAGTGTGCGCCGGGGCGAGCAGCACAGCCTCGGTCTGCCCGGTTTGCCAGGCCTCGACGTACTGGGCGGCGATGACGCCGTCCTGCAGCATGGCGATATATTCTCTGCCTGTCTCTAGACTTCCGAAGGCTCCAAGACTTCGGAAGTCTGCCTGTGTCGGCTCCATGGCCTGGCGGAACTTCTGCACCGACTCGACCAAACTGGCGGCGGTGCGCGCCGCGTCGTTGTTGCGGTGGAAGCCGAATCCTTTCTGCGACAGGATTTCCCCGAATAGGCGGCGCAGGAAGTGGTCGAGCGGATCGGGAACTGGCTGCTGGCGATAGGCTTCGATCCATTCCCGCAAAGTTTCATACTGCTGGCCGAAGACAAACGTGATGCGCTCCTGGACCTCGGTCCGGATCGCGGCGAAACCCGAGAGCGAAATATCCCGGAGGCGGTAGACGATCTCGGCCAGCAACTGGGCGCGCACCAGGTCCATGCCTTCGATGGCATACAGAAGGGCGTAGGCCAGGTCGAATTTTGTCGGGCGGACGTCCCAGCCCGGATGGGCCAACTCTGCCAGGGTCAGCAGGCAGTGACTGGCCGGTTCATCCCGCAGCGAACGCGATGGCCGGTGCGAGCGCCAGGGAATTTCCAGTTCTTCCAGGCGGTTGCTGAGCGAGAAGCGCAGCGCGTCCGAGAGATATGGGGCCAGCACAACGATTTCGGACGGCGGCAGACCTTCTTCGGTGATAAGGCGCTGGATTTCTTCAGCAACCCAGTCCAGCATTTGGGGGTAAAAGCGGGTGGGTGTTTCGGCTGGCGGGAAGGCGAGTGCAGCCAGGCTTTCCGGCGTAATATGCGTGGTAGTCCCGGTTCCAGCACGGGGCGTCGGATGGTCAGGCAGAAGTTTCGATGCAAAAGCAGTTTCCAGCGCCTGGATTTCCAGCGTGGTGACGAATGACTCGCTTAGTTCGGCATTCGTATCGCACAGACCGGCCAGCCGATGAGCAGAGTCCGGGTCCGCGCCCAGGAAGCGCCGGTAGCCTCCATCCGTGTCAAAAATAACCAGAACCGAGTCGAAATCCGGCAGCCACTCCGACAGCAGGTCGTGCGCTACCGGGATGTCTTCTTCGATGTTGTCGCAGATCAGGTGGCTGTACTGGCGCGTTAGATAGGCATGACACTCCGGCGTGCGCCAGAGGAACTTCCAGAAGATATCCAATTGCAGGGAGAAGTCCAGCAGATTGTGCTCGAGACAGTACTGGCGGAAGCGGGTGGCGCTCTCCTGCGCATCGGCGTAGACACGCCGCTGGCCCGGGTCACCGATCCAGGCGGCGGACAGTCTCTCGCCGATTTCGGTATAGGGGAACCCGACCGATGCGGCCTTGTTCAGGTTATCAAGCACCTGGCTGTACAGCCGGTTGCGGTCAATCGTGACCGAAGCCAAGAAGCCCTCATCCAACAGCGGGCGGACAAGACGCGCCATGTAATACTGCGCTGTTTCCAGCGTCAGGAAAACCGGCGGCTGGTCGGGGTGGGCGAACCCAGCGGTCTCGGCGGCCAGCGGCCAGAACAGGTCCACCATGCGGCGCGCCAGCCCGCCGACCGTGGCGAGCGTCACCTGTCCGCCCGGGCCGATTTCGGGGAGGCGCAGGGCTGTCTCGTAGGGGGCCTGCAGGGTGCGCTGGGGGGTGAGGAGGAGGATGGAATCGGCAGGCAGGCCTGAGGCCAGGAGCGCCCGCAGGCGTTCCACGCCGACGGTCGTTTTACCGCAGCCGGCAGGTCCGGAGAGGAAAATTTTAGCATCAAGTGGGGCTTTGACGATCTCACGTTGTGGTTTATTCATTTTCACAGGTCAAGAGTATCGGAAAGCGGAGGATTTGTCAACCAGTCAAAAAGGAGTCAAAAAGGAGGTTCTCTGGAGATCGCCATGGTGATTAAGATAATCATGGTAAAATTTTTTAAATAACGATTGTGATGTCTTTCAATAAAGGAGGAACATATGGATTTGATACTTCGCATTTTCCATGCTCTGACGCAAGTACATTCCCCACACGCGGTAGTCGTACACTTTCTAATTGCGCTGACCGGCGCGGCCCTGTTCTTTATCCTTCTGGCTCTCTGGAGGCGTAGTAAGATTTTAGAGCAGGTTGCTTTTGCGAATATTTCGCTGGCAGCCGCGAGCACAATTCTGGCCGCGATT
>JAPLGV010000318.1 GCA_026389975.1 Chloroflexota bacterium | reverse complement strand
GAACGGCCAATACCGGGGACGAGTATATCGAACTCATCAACATGGGCACGGAATTTGTCAGCTTATCGAACTGGATACTGGATGATGGCGACGGCAGCTCCAGTCCCTACAGTCTGCCCAACGTGACCCTCCTGCCGCGCCAGATTGCTATCTTTTATCAGACCGAGACCGGCATCTCACTCCGCGATGGCGGTGACACCGTCCGCCTGTTCAGACCGGACGGCCGGACGGCGGACATTTACACCTACCCAGTGGTGGCCGCAGCGGATCGGACCTGGTGCCGTCTCCCGGATGGGACCGGAGCCTGGGCATTTGCCTGCCGTCCATCGCCCGGGAAGCCGAACATGCCCATCGAATCCGGTACACCCGGCCCCGGGTCCACGCCCGAAGCAGAGGCAGCAGGTGCCGTGCCAGCCTGCCTGACAGTTCCGGTCCCGCTCTGGGTCTTGTCTGCGGAATGTAACAGTCCCGGTACGGAGATATGGGGCGAGGCCGGGAGCGGGGAAATCTATCTGGAGAGCCGCTGGAAATATGACGTATTCGTGGAATAAATATTCCCCGCCTTTCCGGGGAATATGATTTTAATCGCAGGCAGCGCGCGCCACTTCTTCGGGGTCGAAGACGACCTCCTCCTTGCCGGTCAGTTTCTCGTCCACCTTCAGGGCAATCAGGTCGAGGTGGCCGGGGTGCGCCACATAGTCAATATCGTCGGCAGGCACGGCCAGCACGGGGCAAAGGGTAAAGTCTGCAATCCAGGTCTCGTACAGATTGTTCAGGCTGGTCAGGTAATCGGCCGGGATGGTGCGCTCGTAGTCGCGCCCGCGCCGTCCGATGCGCTGGACGAGGGTGGGGACGGACGCGCGCAGGTAAATGACCAGGTCGGGCGGCGGCAGGAACTCGACCAGGGTCTGGTAGAGTTCGCGATAGGTCTGGTAATCTCGGGTGCGGATGTGTCCCTGCAGGAACAGGTTGTGGGCGAAGATTTCAGCATCTTCGTAGACCGAACGGTCCTGGATGGCCGAGGACGGATAGAGCGCCAGTTGATGGTGGGCGCGCAGGCGGTGGGTCAGGAAGAAGATTTGCGAATGGAAGGCCCAGGCCTGCATGTCTTTGTAAAAGTCGGCCAGGTAGGGGTTCTCGGCCACCGGTTCAAAGAACGGCGCCCAGCCCAGTTTTGCACATAACATTTCGACCAGCGTGGACTTACCCACACCGATATTGCCTGCAACGGCGACAAATTTCTTCATCTCACCCTCTCGTGAACACCCGGACGGGGTATCTTCTCAATAATTGGGGGAAAGCTGGGGGTTCGCAAGCGGGCGAAGCCCGCTTGCGAACCCCCATACCCCATTTATTTGATAAGTGACCGGACGGGCGTCAAAATAATTACGGCTTTACGGCCAATTCCTCGTCAATAATGGCCTTGAAATCCTCGAACGGGAGCGCCCCGATCAAAATTCTGCCATTGATCACAAAACTCGGCGTGCCGGTCAACCCCAAACGGGTTGCATCAGCAGCATCCGCTCTGACTTCGTTCTGGGTGCGATGATCGTCAAGGCAGGCGGTGAAGGCGGCGGGTTCCAGCCCCAGGTCGGCCGCGTACTGTTCGTAAGCGGCGCGGCCCAGTGCGTACTGTCCGCTGAAAAGGGCGTCGTGGAACTTCCAGTAAGCTCCCTGTTCTCCGGCGCAGTTGGCGGCTTCGGCAGCCGGGAGCGACTCGGGATGCCCGGGCAGGGGCAGGTCGCGGTAGACGAAGCGGATCTGGCCCGGATAATTAGCCATCAACCGGTCAAAAGTCTGTTGATACCAGGATTGGCAGTATGGGCACTGGTAGTCGCTGAATTCAACGATGGTGACAGGGGCATCCTCCGGACCGATGGATGGGTCGCCATCTGTCGAAACGTTCACGCGCTGGACCTCGGTCGTGCCCGCCGCGGCCGGTGGGGTTGGTTGACCCCAGAGCAAGTATCCGGACCCCAGCCCGAGGATAAATGCAACCGGGATGAAGAGGTGTATGAATGGGGAAAGGGGCTTGCTTTTCTTGTGTGTGGAGGGAGTAGGCATGGCGGCGATTATACTGCTTCTTGCCTGGAATCGTAACTCGTTTATTTCAAAGTACCTGCTGGCTGAAAATTTGGATTGGCGGTTGACGCAGCACCTTGTACTGCTTCTTGCCTGGAATCGTAACTTAGCCGCCTTAAAAATTCGCCCTGAGCAGAATCCTCCTCAGGGCATTGTTACCTTAAGAGGGGGATTACGGAACCCGGCCCAGGGTCTCGGTGCCGGACGTTCCATCGCTATACGACCAGTTGGCGTACAGGCTGTCGCCGGAGAGAGAGGTGGTCGAGTGAGTGACAGTCAGACTGATGTATGTGTCGTAATAGGACCATGTCAGGGAGCTGCCCGTCCAGGATTGAGAGGTGATCGAGTAGCTATCTTCTCCCCAGGTAACAGAGGTCACCACATACTGCCCATTCTGCCAGGCGATTACGAACGT
>JAPLGV010000458.1 GCA_026389975.1 Chloroflexota bacterium | reverse complement strand
GCCGACGTTGTAGTAGATGGAAAATTCATCGTTGAGATCAAAGCCGTCTCCAATTGGAATCCTCGTCACGATGCCCAGGCAATTCATTACTTGGCGGCGACAGGTATGCAACTCGCCCTTTTGCTCAACTTTGGCACCGGCTCCTTGCAACACCGGCGCATCGTACGCACAGGAGTGGTTAAAACCCAATCCGCGTAAATCCGCGCAATCCGCTGCAAAAAGGAATCCCCATGCGAAAAATCATCCTCCCCATGCTCATCCTGGTCATTTTATTCGCCGCCGTTGCGCCTGTATCCGCAAGCGATACCATCCGCGTCTACTACGCCGGGCCGGACGGGGGCGTCCTCACAGCTCTGGAATTGGCGAAATTCCAACTGGTGGACGACCCGGCCCAGGCGGACGTTTTTGTGCTCAACGGCATCATCCCGGAGCCGGCAGCAGTGGCGGCCCAGGTGCAGCGCGGCGCGGGGCTGGTACTGATTCTCGGCCCCAATATGTCTGCAGCAGACATGGAAACCGTCAGCGGCGTCCCGGTCACGCTGACCGAAAAGACCGACGCCGTCAGCCTGACGGAAATAAAAATTGACGATCCGCTCGTCAAGGAAATCATCTGGAACGGCGCGCCGCAAGTGCGCGAACGCTTCGAGGTGATGACACCCATTTCCGCACTGCAACCGTTGGTTACAGGCTACGAAGATGGTTCGTGGGTTCTGTGGAGTGCGAACGGCGGTAAAGCGTTTATCTTCAACGCCTTCCTGACCAATACCATTGATCCGCAAACTCAGAAAACGACCACTTACAATCCCCAGATCCAGGAATGGGCGTATTTCAACTACCTGATCTATCACCTCGTCGAACGCGCTGCCGGGCGGAGTCCGCTCTCGTTTGGCGATTACCCCGGTTCGCCCGTCCCGCACGCCGCCGATCAGAACATCCTGCTGGCTGTTATGGGGCTGATGCTCGTTACCACCTTCGGGGCATTCTTTGTGGTGCGGCGCTACAGCCTGAAACACCCGGAGGAGTTGGATAAAATCGTATCCGACCGCGCCAGGTTCGAGGTCCGGGAAGCGAAGACGGAGTGGGAAGAGGTCGGCTTTCACCGTCCGCTGGGCGGGTTCCTGGTCGCCTTGAGCATCGGTCTTGTCCTGTTCATCCCGCTCATCATTTACCAGAACCTGATCCTGCCATCCTTCATCCTGCCATCGGCACAGGCGCTAGGCATCTGGGGCCGCGTGACCCAGTTCTTCACCCTGGCGTGGACCTTCTTCGACATGGGGACAAGCATCGCCTTCATCAAGTATCTCTCGGAGCATCGCGTCCACGACCCGAAGAAGGGCATCCAGTACGGACAGGTGTTCGTGTGGTGGCAGGCGCTTTCGGGAGCGGTGCAGGTGGCGCTGGTAATTGCCCTGGCAAGTACGCTAGCGCCAAGGTCCGCATACGCGTTGTATGCCTGGAGTGTGATTATCCATTCGTTTATCCAAATCCCCGGCTTTTATCAGGTGATGCGCCACGCGCTGACCGGCTTCCAGCGGCTCGACTACAGCCGCCTGCTCGACGTCGGGTTGAACGTGCTCCTGCCGATGTTGGTCCAGCCAGTCTTTGTAACCATCATGTTCGCCTGGGGACGCACCCACCCGGTCTTCGGCGGGGCGATGGGCGGACTGCTCGGCATGGGCATCGCAGCGTATGTCGCAGAATTGCTGACCTTCCTGCTCGGCTTGTGGCTCTATCGCCGGGTGGGATACAATTCGCGCATCCTGTTCCTGGCTCATTTTGACTGGGAGGTGGTCAAAACCAGTTTCAAGTTTGGCGTCTTTGAGATGCTCGGCTCGGCCGCCTGGTCCTTCGGGCAAGCCATGGAAATTGCCATCACGCAAACGCGCCTGGTCAATTACGCCGAAATCTGGGGGAACTGGGGGATGGCGCAGAATTTTATCTTCGCTTTCAACGTCACGCAGACGCTCAATGACGGGGTCATGCCGGCCATTTCGGAGGCCATTTCCAATGGGAAGCGCGTCCTGAGCCAATATTACAGCGTGATGGCCTACAAGTACAACGGCTTGACCAGCGCCTTCATCGGCGCGGTCTTGCTGGCAGTGGCGCCAAAATTCATCCTCGGCTCGACAGGTATAGAATTCCAACGCGCGGCCGTCTACGTGATCCCACTGACCATCTGGGGCGCAGTCCAGTTCCCGTCCTGGGTGGGTGATAACGTGCAACTGGGCGCCAACAAACCCTATCTCAAATCCATCCTGGTTTTCTCGGAGCAAGTCATCCGCGTGGTGCTGGCATTCTTCCTAATTGCGCGCTTCCAGGTGACTGGGTTAATCATCGCTTACTTTGTGGGGTTGTTCTCCAAAGGCATCGCCGCGTACATCATCAACCATAAAGTATGCTTCCCCCAGCGGTTCTATATCTGGCAGTCACTGATCGCGCCGCTGCTGGCCGGCGCGGCCCACTATGGCGTCTTGTGGAGCATCAACAGTTTCATCTGGAAAGGCGACCAGATTACCAGCGTGTTGATCTTCTTCATCGGCATCCTGCCAAGCTTCCCCCTTTATATGTTCCTGTACGGACTGTTCGGCGGCTGGGACAAGGAAACCCTCGCCGAACTCAAAGAGGCCGTCGCGTTGACCGGCAGCGTCCGCTGGCTGACGCGTTGGGGCATGTACGAACCGACCGCCCTGGGTGCGCGCATTAGTCCGCTGAATAACAGGTTCCCGATCACCAACCGCGCCGAAGCAACGAAGGAAGCAAAGGCACTGACCGAAGAAAAAGTAAAGTTATAGCCCTCACCCATCCCCGTTCCTTTGAGGTTGCCCCGATAAAGTGGACACAAAAGATGTCCAGATCCAGTACACTAGAAAGGATAGGAACAGGATCATGGACGAACCGAAAAGGGAATACCGAACGTACACGGAAGAATTCAAATTAGAAGCCTTGGAACTGCTCAGGAGTAGTGGCAAGAGCTGTAGTGGACCCCTTAAACTGGACGGCTTTTTGGCGATTCTTAGGGGGTGGCCTGAACCGGATGAGCCAGCCGCCAGGCGGTCTCGAACTCAAGTG
>JAPLGV010000245.1 GCA_026389975.1 Chloroflexota bacterium | reverse complement strand
GGTAAGCATTTCGCTGGGCGGCACACGTTGGCAAACCATCCGCAAGATTGTCCTGCCGCAGGCACTGCCTGGTATCATCACCGGCGTTATCCTGGGGCTGGAGCGCGCCGCCGGGGAGACTGCCCCGATCCTGTTCACCGGGGCGGCTTTCTTCCTGCCGCGTTTACCCAATTCCCCATTCGATGCGACCATGGCCCTGCCCTATCACCTGTTTGTCATTTCCACACAGATTCCCGAAATGCCGATCCAGATCCAGTATGGCACCGCGCTGGTATTGATAATTTTTGTGTTGGGGATGAATCTTATTGCCACAATCATCCGGTCACGGGCAAGGGCAAAGCGGCAATGGTAAACAAGATTGTTATCGAACACTTAAACCTACAATACGCTGACGGAACCGAATCTCTTCGCGATATTTCCCTGGATATCCCGGCCAACGCCATCACTGTACTTTTCGGACCCGCAGGCGGGGGAAAATCGTCCCTGCTGCGCTGCCTCAACCGCCTGAACGATTTGACCGAGGTCAAAGCGGTCTCGGGCAAAATCCTGTTGGACGGCGAAAATATCCTCGACCCAAAGACGGACGTCATCACCCTGCGCCGCCGCGTCGGGATGGTCTTCGCCCGTCCGGTCGTCCTGCCGATGTCCATTCGCCAGAATCTAACCTATGGACTGGAACTGGCGGGCGAGAAGCGCAAGTCCCGGCGGGATGAAGCGGTGGAGCGCGGACTCAAACTGGCCGCGCTGTGGGACGAGGTCAAGGACCGCCTCGACGATCCGGCCATCTCCCTCTCTGGTGGGCAGCAGCAGCGTCTGTGCCTGGCGCGCGTCCTCGCCAACCAGCCGGAGGTCATCCTGCTCGACGAACCCACCTCCGGTCTCGACCCGATTTCGACCGGCAAAGTCGAAACAGCCTTGCAGGAACTCAAGAAGGAATACACGGTCATCCTGATGCCGCACTCCGTCCAGCAGGCGGCGCGGACGGCTGACTATGCCGCCTTCTTTTTGCAGGGCGAGCTGGTAGAGGCCGCCGAAGGCAAAGAATTATTCATTCACCCGAAGCAGAAGCGCACCGAAGATTACGTCGAAGGAAGGTTTGGGTAGGAGCGAACGGCTTCCGCTCATGCGGGTACAATATGTTAGTAGGGCGGGTTTTCAACCTGCCGCCAGAAAGGTGATAGGAAGCGAAAGTACCTGACAGCCTCGCCAGGGTAAAATCCCTGCCATGAAAATCAAAATCGAACGTTTCGCCCTCGGTCTCATCCTCGCTCCGCTGGCTCCGATTGCCGGGCTGCTCGGATTCTGGTGGACATCTTACGCTTTTCTGCCAGAGAGATGGATTTCTTTTAGCGCCATAAGCGGCCTCGCACTTGGTATCCTGGCGGATATTTTCATCGTGAAAAAACTAATCGCCCGCGCCAATCAATTTGGGATGATATTCTGGACAGTCATTTTCCTCTTTTACACCGTCTGCGTATTCGGCTTTTTCATGGGCATGCCGATTTTCAATGCCGCGCTGGCAATCCCGGCCGGATTTATCGTCGGGGGAAAACTGGCCCGCAAAACGGCGGACCGGTCTCAGGTCCGGGCTGCCGCGCTCCGAACCTGTATCTTCACCACCATAGTCCTCACCTTCATTTGCGCCACCTCGGCCATCCTCGCTTTGAGCGAAGCAACTCTCCCCGCCCAATTGGAAGGCATGCTGTCCCTGCCGTTCACGGTCACTTGGGGCATGATCTGGGGTATCATCCTGGTTGGCGGGGCGGGACTGCTGGCCGTCAACTGGCTGCTCACCAGTCTGGCCGTCCGCTTTACGCATCGTTTTTTGAGCACCCCATGAGATGAACTGGTGCCTCAGGCGGCGCGCGTCTCGGATTTCACCGCCATGATAGACGAAGCGCGCACCGGGTGGTTTGGATAATGTTTCTTTGGAAATATCCGTGATAAAGGAAAGGGTAATTCGGGAGAACCGAAAATGGTTATAATAGGCGAACAGCGCCAAGGAGCGACGTTCCAGATGCGAAAAACTTTCGAAACCGAAATCCAGCAGTTGAAAGACGAATTACTCTTGCTGGGCAGCATGGTCGAACAGCAGATCCTCGGCTCGGTGGAAGCGCTCAAGAAACGCGACGTGGATGCCTCCCGCCGCATCCGGGAAATGGACGACCAGGTTAACGCCAAACGCTATGCCATCGAAGAGCAGGTGATGATCGTCATCGCCACCCAACAGCCGTTGGCCCACGACCTGCGTCTGCTGGCGTCCATCCTCGAGGTCAGCGGCGAACTGGAACGTATGGGCGATTACGCCAAGGGCATCGCCACCGTCAGCATCCGCATGGGCGACCAGGTTTTGCTCAAACCGTTGATTGACATCCCGCGCATGGCGCAGAAAGGCGCCGACATGTTGCAGCGTGCTCTGACGGCTTTCCTCAACGAAGACGTGGAGACCGCCCGTTCCATCCCCGCCGAAGACGATGAAGTGGACGGACTCTACAACCAGATTTACCACGAGTTGATGATGTTCGTCATCCAGGACCCGAATACCATCGAGCGCGCCAACTGGCTGCTGTGGGTGGCGCACAACCTGGAGCGCGTCGCCGACCGCGTCACCAATATCTGCGAGCGGACGATCTTTATTGCCACCGGTGAGTTGAAAGAAATAGAATCTACTAACGACAAGAAGTAGGTAACCGGGTTTTGAAGAAAAAAGAGACGGATGGCTTCTGTCTCTTTTCGTTTCTCTCTGGACCTGGTCCCTGCTCCCGTTATCGGCGCGTTCCCCATACCTCGATCAATTGCACCGCTGTGCCGACCCCGTCCTCGCTGCGGGTTTTCCCACCGGCATCCGCAACGCGTCGGCGCAAGATCAGGGAAGATATTTTGAGAGTTGTACAAGGTCGGGCATATTTGCCCCTAGAGCAAACGATCCCCCCCATCCACTGAATCGGACCGGAAGTGACATCCCCGGCTCTGGCGGTTGTGGCGGGCGGCCTGGCCAATGACCAGACCCACTTCGACGGCGTTGCGCAGGCCGATGAGACCATCGCTCAGTTTGGTCTTGCGGTAGAAGGTCTCGATCTCGTTCTGCAGGTGGCGCAACTCGCGGATGGCGC
>JAPLGV010000301.1 GCA_026389975.1 Chloroflexota bacterium | reverse complement strand
TGCGGGTGGTGGGACTGGGCGCCGGGACGACCATCCGCAACTTCACGCCCGATTTCACCTTGGAGATCGCCATGGGCGACATCACCCCCGCCGATATCGAACTGCTGACCAGGGAACTGAATCTCAAAGAGACCACCCCCACCACTCTGCACGCCCTGAATACCTCCTTCGGCCGCGACTGGTTCCGGCGCTTCAAGGCCATGAACCGCGACGAGGTGGAGGTGGAGGACGAGAAGACCGGCAAGGTCAGGAAGGTACCACACCCCGACAGCGTGGCCGCCTGGGCCGACGAGGCGGGCGTCAACGTGATGGCCGCCGAGGCCCTGCACGACAAACTGCGCCGCCTGTTCGACAAAGAGTACATCGTCGAGAAGCCCGCCGCTGACTCCCTGGCCGAGATCATCAAGTCGCTGGAGGACGGCAAACACGTCATCCTGTCGTTCGGGAAGGCCTACGAGACCGACCTGGACTACCTGCTGGTGTCGAACCTGCTGACCCGCAAGATCAAGAACGTTTGGGAAAGCAAGACCAATGATTTTCGTTCGAAAGGGAAAAACGAGCCCCGGCAACTAGTCATCGTGGTCGAGGAAGCCCACAAACTGCTCAACCGCGAGATGGCCGGACAGACCACCTTTGCCGCCATCGCGCGTGAAATGCGCAAATACTACGTCACCCTGCTGATCATTGACCAGCGCCCGTCGCAGATTGACGACGAAGTCATGTCGCAACTCGGCACGCGCATCTCCGGCTGGCTGGGCGACGAGGACGATGTGCATGCCGTGCTGTCGGGGCTTTCGGGGCGCGAGTCCCTGCGCGGCATGCTGGCCCGCCTGCAGCCGAAAGAGGAAGTGCTCCTGCTGGGCTGGGGTGTGCCGATGCCGCTGCCGGTCAAGTCGCGACGATATGACGATAATTTCTGGCGCGAGTTGTTTGGCGGGGGCGGGAAGAAGAATGAGGCGCAGATCATGAAGGAGTTGGGGTATTAGTGGCAACTATTCCATCAACTCGTTTGGAGGATTTATGAAGCATTTTCTGCAATTCCTGAAAAATATATGGTTCCCCCTTTTAATCTTCGGTGTGTCAATCGGCTATTTCCTAATGAACATAAACAAACCCGAATTTGTTGATAATGCATTAGGAAACCTATTTGCGACAATAATGGGAGTATTAGCTGGTGTTCTACTTGGCTTAGAAATTGATCGCTTTAGGCAAGAAGCTCAGGCTGCAAAAGAGAAAAACCAAAAAGCTGAGGAAATTGAAGTCAAAACGACGAAAGAGAAAGCGGAAAAGGAAGAAACTTTAAAAACCATTATCAATCATTTGAGTGATGAGTTGCATGAAAACAAGAAATGTTTAGAGCGATTACAGACCTCTCTCGAAAAAGCGGAATCATCCAATTTGGATTTGTGGGAGTGGTTGGTGGCAATTTCCGAATCTCTTGGTATGGATTCTTATCTTGACTTGGTCAGTTTCGACCCTGAACGCAAATTATGGCGTGATATAGACGCATATCTGATTATCGCGTATCCCATGATGATAAAACCATTGTGCCAAAGGATAAAAGAAAGTAGAGCAAAAACTCTTTATTTGAGCCATCAGGGCGACCAAACAAGCGCGGATGAGGAATTAGCGTTTGTTCGCAATCTTCCACGAATGGCTTGTCAGCGCGTCAAAGAAGCAATTACAGAGGTAGACAGATTCAGACTACAAAAAGGTTATATTCAGTCTCTGCCACGCAGCAATGATAGCTGAGTCTTAACTAGGAAAACGATCGCCCTCAAAACCTCCCTCTTCATCCTGCTCGTCCCCGAATAGCAGGTGCCCGTCACCTTCTGAATAACCGGCAATCTCCAGGTTAACCATATCAACTGGATAATATCCTTCTTCGAAAATCAAGCAAAAGGTGACGGGCACATACCTCAGGTGAATCATGCCTTACCGAATAACACCCTTTGTCGAAGGTCAGTTCTATCACATCTACAACCGCGGCAGTGGACGCCAGCCGATCTTCTTCGAAGAGGAAAATTACCGCTATCTCCTGCGCTTGTTCAAGAAATACACTCGAACCACGGGAATTACAGTCATCGCCTATTGTCTGATGCCCAACCATTACCACTTCCTGGTCAGGCAGGATGGCGAGAGCCCCGCGGGATTATTGTTCCAGCGTGTCTTCAATGCCTACTCCAAAGCAGTCAATAAAAAGTATGGCCGCGCTGGGACATTGTTCCAGGGGCGTTATCGCTGCATCCTTTTGGATAAAACATCCCACCTCTTCCACCTGTGCCGTTACATCCATGCCAATCCGGTAGTCGCCGGGCTGGTTGCAACCCCCGAGCAATGGGACTTTTCCAACTACCGGGAGTGGATCAGTTCCCGCGACGGAACTTTATGCGATGCTGATTTCGTCCGAACGAATTTCGGTACGGCCAGCGAGTATGCCGAATTTGTACAAGATTACATTGCAAACAGGGCAGAACTACCGCCAGAAATCACGCCTTATTTGTTGGATGATTGAGTTTCTGAACTCATTTCCCCTTTTTCGCGAAGGGGGGCTGCCCCTTTTGGGACAGCCCCAGGTGAGGAGGCATAATGAACACCCTCAAAACCATTTTCTTCGTCCTGCTCGTCCCCGGTTTCCTGCTGGGCGTCGTGCCTGTCTATGTCATCCCCAAGATCCCCGGTCTCGCCCTCCCGGCGGGACCCTGGAACTGGGCCGCCGTCCCGTTTTGGATCGTTGGAATTGCAGTCGTCATCTGGTGCGCGGCGGACTTCGTCCGCAAGGGACGCAGCACCCCGGTTCCGCTCGACCCACCCAAGGAATTGGTCGTCAGCGGGTTGTACCACTTCGTCCGCAACCCGATGTACGTCGGCGCGCTGCTGGTCCAGGCCGGGAACATCGCCTGGTTTGGAACACTGGCGCAAGCAGTCTACTGGGTCTTCCTGTTCATCGGCTTCA
>JAPLGV010000291.1 GCA_026389975.1 Chloroflexota bacterium | reverse complement strand
TCGGCTTGCTTCAGGAAAAGTATGGTTATACCCGCCAGCGCGCAGTCGAGGAAATCGATAAGCACGTGACGGAGTATGAAACCAAACTGAAAGAGAAAACTGTACCTCCCCCCGGTAAATAATCGGAGTGGTGCCACAGCCCCTTCTTCCCTGAGAAGGGGTATGGATCAACAAAAAAACACGGTGCTCGGTGCAAATCACACATTCAAATAGGAGATAAAAATGAACCTTCTTATATACCTTATCGTTGCTGCAGTGATTGGCTGGGTGGCGACTGAAATCATGCATGACCGCTCGAACCTGCTGATAAACATCATTGTAGCCGTCTTAGGCGCATTCCTGGCTGGTTACTTCCTCACCCCCATCTTTCACGTCGGGACGATCAACGATGCGATCACCATTCCAACCATGCTGGTGACACTGCTGGGTGCCATCATCCTGCTGGCGATCGTCCACCTGTTCACCCACAGACGATAACCCAGTCAATTTTCATCTCGTATACGATTCGACGGACAGGGGTGCGTCACAGCACGCCTGCCAACCACACAGATGAATCCTTCAACTTTCGCCAGGGACCATGCTCAAAAAGGAGATCAAAATGTCAACCAACACAGAATCAGAAGTTCAGACGACACAAAAAGAACCGGAACGGGAACGACGTATTTTTACCTTTAAAGCCACCCAGTTAGTCTGGCTGTTATTCGGCATACTCGAAGCCCTGCTCGCGCTGCGCTTTGGCTTGAAACTGATCGGGGCCAACCCGGCCAGCCCGATTGCCGTTTTCATTTATGGTTTCACCAGCCTTTTCTTGTTCCCCTTTACAGGGTTGACGGGGACACCGGCAGTGGGTGGCATGGTGCTGGAAATCCCAACCGTGATCGCCATGGTGGTGTATGCCTTGATCGGATGGGCGCTTGAAAGAATAATCTGGGTGATCTTCTATCGCCCGCGTGGACCCGTCACGCAGACAACCACCACCGATGAGCACACTCATGAATAAAAAGGAAACAGGATGGACAATTCGGCTGATAAAAACAAATCGGATAGTAACCGACCGGGTCCCTTTTTAGCCGTGTTGCAGACCGTCAGGGGCATTGCCGGGTGGCTGATCGGGTGCTTTACGCTCATATAGCAGACCGATTTAAGGCTGGCATCTTTGTGGGCGGCGAGGGCGTGACAGATAATAGACCGGGCAGCTCTCTGTCTTCGTAGACGAAGGCACGTTTGAGACGGCTGCCCCAGAACTGGAAAAATTCTTCAAAGAGCTTGGGGCTTCAGGGATCAAGATAGAGTCCCTCAGCCAGCCCGAGCAGCATCGGCACGATCATCAACACGAATATGTCAAGGAAGTGAATCATGGCTAAGAAAACAGGTGATGCCCCTGCCTGGGTACAGGAGTTAACCAATAAATACGGCTCAGGCGTAGCCCATGCTTTTGTACTTCACTTCAACGTACACGACTACGTTGTACCTGGCGCCAGCATGCGGACCTACCTGACCAAGTTTATGACCAACCGTGAGGTAATTTGTTTCTATAATCGTGCGGAAGGTATTACGTTTGCGCTTCCTTCCATGCGCGAGAAGTTCATGGACTTGCTGGCATTGAAGAAAGCCACCGACCCGGCATTGGCAGCCCTGGCGGCGGTGCAGGGCAACCAGGAGCAGGATCTTCCGAAAGCGCCGTCGGCTGCTTTGCCGCTACTGGTCAGACTGCTCAAGATGGGCAAACCGGAAGACAAACTTGCGACTGTCATTATAGAACACGCCGAGACAATTGTGCCGTCGGCAAATGTTGCAATGATGTCGGCTGAAGACCGCACCCTGCTGGTGCTCATCGAGCAGCTTGGCCGTGACCCCGAGATCGTGCACTCTGGTAACCCGGTCATATTGCTCACGAGCAACCTGACCGACCTGCACGTGGCCATCCGGTCTGCATCGTCCAAGTTCGAGGCCATTCGTGTTCCCCTCCCGGACAGGCAGGCACGGCTCGCATTCATCAGCCAATACCGCGCAGAGAAAGAGAAGACCGAGTGGGAGTCGACCCCGGAGCAGCTGGCAAATGCCACGGCCGGCCTGAGCCTCATCCACATCGAGGATATATTCCTGCGGGCGGAACAAGAAAAAGCCCTGACGTGGAATCTGGTCCGTGAACGCAAGCAGGACATCATCGCCAGCGAGTTCGGCGAGGTGCTTGAAATCCTTGAGCCGCGCTTTGGGTTCGAGATGATCGGTGGTCTGGAGCACGTTAAACGTTTCTTCCGAGATTCGGTTATCAACCCGATGCGCACCGGAAATTTGAAGCGCGTGCCGATGGGCATCCTGCTTACCGGCCCTGCAGGGACGGGGAAAACCGCGGTGGCAGAGGCGGTAGCCTTCGAGGCCAAGGTGTTGTGCTTCATCCTCAACCCGGCCAAAATTTATGGAAAGTATGTTGGCGATACCGAGCGCAACCTGGACCGTGCCCTGAATGCGATCGACGCATCCGAGCAGGCCATCGTTTTCGTGGATGAGATGGACCAGAGTGTAGGCCGCGGCGAGTCTGGGGACTCGGGAGTTTCCAACAGTTTCTTTAAGCGTCTCATGGAGTTCATGTCGGATACTGGTCATCGAGGTCGAATCGTGTTTCTGGCTGCTAGTAACCGGCCGGACCTGATGGACGCTGCACTGCGCCGCCCGGGCCGATTTGACAAAAAAATTCCGTTCCTGATCCCCGACGCCGACGAGCGCGAGGCGATCTTCGAGGTCATGGCACTCAAATACGGCCTGAAATTAGAGAGTGTGCCGGCATCCTGTGTCAAAGCTACCGAAGGCTGGACCGGCGCAGAGATCGAACTGGTCACAGTAAAGGCAGTGGAAGTGATGGAAGACCAGGGAAAGTCTCCCGAAGACGCACTGGCGTACGCCACGACGGTCATCTCCCCCAGCACCGCAGACATTGAGTTTATGACGCTGCTCGCGGTGCGTGAGTGCAATGACAAGACCCTGCTGCCTCCGAAATACCAGAAACTCATCGACAAGCGCGACGAACTGGAAGCTCAGATCAGGGAGAAAGCCCCCGAGCAGCGAGGCCGCCGGGAACTGTAGAGCCGTGTTGCAGACCGTCAGGGGCATTGCCGGGTGGTTGATCGGGTTCTTTACGCTCACAGAAGCAGACCAAATGAAGGCTGGCATCTATGTGGGCGGCGAGGAGCGTGACGGATAGACCGGTCAGCGTATCTTCAGCTTCACACCTCGCGCAAACCGCAATGAGCATTCACACTATTCAACAATCAAGGAGATGACATAATGGAAAACAATATCGAGGAACATGCCTACGGCATAAATAATACGAAGAACGTTTTAATCGGCCTGTTGATCGGTGGCATGGCCGGAGCGGCAGCGATGCTGTTATTTACACCCCAATCGGGGAAGCGGACGCGCGCCCAAATTCACCAAATTCAACAGAAAAGCATCCAGTTGCGCGATCGGACAACCAATAATATAATAAATCAGGCCGCCGATGGTGATGGCTTCGGCCAGGATGAAGCGGCGCAACTGCTGAGCATCTCACCTGGCGCGAGCGCATCAAAGCCAGTTTCGGCTATGATCCGCTCAAGCGCCCTCGCTGTGGTCGCACCCTCGAACTGGTCGAGATCTGGGAGCCAAAGTGCGGCCACATCTGGATGAAACGCTGGCTCGAAACCCATCGCCTGTGCAAGGCCGCTCGCGATGCAATGAGACAACTACAGGAAGCTCGCCCCACTCACTACCAACAACTCGCTTTCAACTTCGATACCTCCTGAGTTCCATCCTTACCTACGTGCTTCAATTTCCCTTTCAGATATCATCGCAAGGTATTTATGTGTTGCAACAGTCCGGTTTTAGAGGTTTTTCTGACGTTTACGGATCGATGAAAGTTTGAGGAAAGCAGCTCGCCCAACGAAGAAACGGCCATCACAGAACTGGGGTAAAAGTATAAATTCCTAGACCTCAAGCAAATTGTCTTCTGATATTAATAACTTAATCCTGCACATCATAAACCAGGAATCTTTTTAAGATATTCCTCACAGATACATGGATTAAAAACACAATCGCCCTCAGGTTTTTTCTGAGGGCGATTGTGGCAGTCTGAAAACCCGGTCGCGGGGACGTTCCTTGGGGATAACATGGAATACACAAAGCATTTCATTAAACTCATGGAGCTTGACTCCTCCCCCAAGTGGCGGAGACAAACACTCCCCAGTCGATGGATGTGGCCGGGGAGCCTTTGTTGTAAGATGAGTTTATGACCCGCGTGTATTTAGCCGATGCCAAACCCAAAGAGCGCTCTGCCCTTCGTCACCTACTACTTGATCTGAAGATGGAAGTAGTTGGCGAAGCGGCACCACTTGCAAGGCAAGGATGGCACTAAGGTCAAGGGAACCTACGTGAAGAACCCGAATTACAAAGGTCGATAAGGCCAAGTTTCCTTATTTCTAACCATTTCGAAAGGAGTATCAAATGAACAAGCTTACCAAAATGACGGTCAAACTGGTAGCGGCTGCTCAGATTCTTGCGATCACCCTGCTCGCGGCCTGCACCCCGAGCGCCCCGTCAAATGTCTGCCATGCCACCGGCGACACGATGAATCCGTACGAAGAAATCACTATCACCAGCGCTGACTGGAAGGAGCACCTTGGGCATCTCAACGACATCTACCCGGTGCCGGCACACGGTTGCCCTACCAGCCCAGTGGTGATCAGTGATGGCAAGATCACGATCTGCCATGCCAATGGCAGCGAAACCGATCCTTATAACGAGATCACAGTGAGCGTGGACGGCTTAAATGGGCACGACAAGCATGAGGGCGATATCATCCCGGCGCCAGAGAGCGGTTGCCCTACCAGCCCATTGGTGATCAGCGATGGCAAGATCACGATCTGCCATGCCACGAGCAGCGAAACCAATCCTTATGACGAGATCACTGTGAGTGTTGCTGGCTTGAAGGAGCACGTTACGCATCCCGGCGATATCATCCCGGCGCCAGAGGGCGGTTGCCCTACCAGCCCATTGGTGATCATCGATGGCAAGATCACAATCTGCCA
>JAPLGV010000127.1 GCA_026389975.1 Chloroflexota bacterium | reverse complement strand
CAGGAAAATTTCTTCCACCCCGAGCGGCAGGACCCGCGCCGCAGGGGTGCAGGTGGGGTCCCGGTCCGGACCCCGAAAGACTTGCGCGCCCTCTACTCGGCCAGCCGCCGCGGTAATTTCCCCTTAATGCGCGCCTATTCCGGCACGGATGACTTCATCCGCTACGCGGAAGTGCTGACCGAAACCATCCATAATGCCTGGTGCGCCATCCCGCTCTTCTGGTTCAACCAGATGGACGGGCGCGGACCCTGGGACCTGGCCAGCTCGATCCGCGCCCACCAGCAGGTGATGGCCTGGTACGGGGTGCGCGGCATCCCGGTCGAGCTGAACGAACCGCACCACTGGGGCATGCGCGACGCCCCGGACGTGGTCTTCGTGGTTTCAGCATTCCTGTCGGCCTATAACGCTAAAAAATTCGGCGTGCGGGATTACATCGCCCAGATGATGTTCAACAGCCCGCCGGGGCTGTCGGACGCGATGGACCTGGCGAAGATGCTTGCAATCTTAGAGATGGTTGCGCCCCTATCCGGGCCGGACTTTCATATCTGGAAACAGACCCGCACCGGCCTGCTCAGCTACCCGCTCGACCCGGAGGCGGCGCGCGGCCATCTGGCAGCCAGCATCTACCTGCAGATGGCGCTCCGGCCGGAGATCATCCATATCGTCGGGCACACGGAGGCCGACCATGCCGCCACAGCCGAGGATGTGATCGCCGCCAGCAAGATCGCCCGCCGGGCGATCGAGAACGCCGTGCGCGGCGCGCCGGATTCGGCAACTGATCCGAACGTTCAGGCGCGCAAGGACGAAATTGTGATTGAGGCGCGCTTCACCCTGGATGCCATCCGCAGCCTGGCTGCCCCGGGTGTGAAGGACCCTTTGACCGATGCAGCCACCCTGGCGGCAGCCGTCACCTCCGGGATCCTGGATGCACCCCAGTTAAAGAACAACCGGTTTGGGCGCGGCGGGGTCCGCACACAGATCGCCAACGGGATGTGCCTGGCGGTTGATGGCGAAGGCCGCCCGCTGTCTGAAAAAGCCCGTTTGTCTGCTGTACGAAAGGAGTGAAGTCTGAACACCCCTGAGAAATACACGGTCATTGGCGCCGGCCATGGCGGCAAGGCCATGGCGGCCCACCTTGCGTTGATGGGTCTCAAGGTCACGCTCTATAACCGCACCTTCGACCATATCAGCGTGATAAAAAAGCGCGGCGGGATTGAACTGGAAAGCGCCGAGGACGGTCCGCATGGCTTTGGCAAGCTCGCCAATGCGACCTCGGATATGGGCGAGGCGTTAAAGAAAGCACAGATGATCATGGTGGTCGTGCCCTCCTCCGCGCATGCCGATATTGCGAGAACTACTGCCAAACATCTAAAAAATGGACAAATCATCATTCTCCATCCGGGACGCACGTGTGGAGCGCTTGAATTTGCCAAAGTGCTTCGGGATGAGGGCTGCACGGCGGATGTCACCATTGCAGAGGCAGAGACCTTTATCTACGCCAGCCGCTCGGACGGCCCGGCCCAGGCGCGTATCTTCCGGATAAAAGAAGCTGTCCCACTGGCCGCTCTTCCCGCCATTCGCAATGAGCGGGTATTGGACGCTATTCGTCCGATCTATCCACAGTTCATTGACGGCGTGAACGTATTGAACACCGGGGTGAACAATATGGGGACTATCTTTCACCCAGCCTTGACCCTCCTGAATGCCGGCTGGATCGAAGCCACGCATGGCGATTACCAGTTTTATATTGATGGGGTGACGCCTTCTGTGGCGCGAGTCCTTTAAGCCCTGGATCGCGAGCGAGTGACCGTGGCATCCTCGCTCGGTATTCGCGCCCGCACAGCCATGGAATGGCTCAAAATGGCTTACGATACCACGGGCGAGGATCTGCATGAGGCCATTCAAAACCAGCCTGGCTATTACGGTATCAAAGCCCCCAATACCCTGAGCCACCGCTATATTTTCGAAGATGTACCGATGAGCATGGTTCCCCTCGCTTCGCTGGGGGAACGCTTTGGCGTCTCGGTACGCGGCATGGACAGCATCATCCGCCTGGCGTGCATCGTCCATCACACCGATTATTGGAAGCGCGGCCGGACAGTGGATAAGCTGGGCATCGGTGACTTGAGCGTAGGCGAGTTGACCCGTTACGTGAACGAGCGCATTCGAGAATAGGAGCTGAACCATGGCAGGGATTGCTGGAATAGCCAAATCAGATAAATTGGCATTAGTTAACCTCATGTTGAATAAAATCTCCCATCGCGGACCCGCCGGAAGATACGTGCTCGAAGACAAATCAGGCACCCTGGGGGTGGTGTGGCCGGACTCTCAACCTGAAGCCGGCCAATCCCTCGAACGCTCTCGGATTGCGATCGATGAGGTGGATAAGGGCCATTTTGCCATGGCCGCCGCGGAAGGCTTTATCCTCAAGCGCGATCCCGTGGGTGTAGCCCCCCTGTATTATGGTCATACCGCAGATGGGTCACTCTGTTTTGCGTCGGAGGTGAAGGCTCTCCTGGAGGCGACCTCGGATGTGAACGAATTGCCTCCCGGCCACATCTTTGACGGAGCTCAACTGAATCATTACGAATCGATTACCGCCCAACCCGCCTTACAGGTTTCGTCCGAAGAGATCACGCGGGAATTATGCCGCCGGCTGGAAACTGCGGTTCAAAAACACACCGGCGGAGGGGAAGCTGGGGTTTGGCT
>JAPLGV010000080.1 GCA_026389975.1 Chloroflexota bacterium | reverse complement strand
GTGGTGCGGATCGCCATCCCCCTGCTGATCTATTTCGTGATCATGTTCCTGGTCAGTTTCCTGATGGGTAAAGCGGTCGGCGCAGATTACAAGAAGACCGTTACGCTCTCGTTTACGGCAGCCAGCAACAACTTTGAACTGGCTATTGCGGTCGCGGTGGGTGTCTTTGGCATCAACAGCGGCGCGGCCTTTGCCGCCGTCATCGGGCCATTGATCGAAGTGCCGGTGATGATCGGGCTGGTCAACGTGGCCTTCTGGTTGAAGAAGAGACTCTATTCAGCCGCTGAGGCATGCTGAGAATCGGAGTCAAAATACTCGGTTATAAGACTCCTCAGCGCTATGCCGTCCGGCGGGCGGTACTGGCTGCCTGGAACGAGCTGCTCCGCGAACATCCCGGGTTGGAACTGGACATCCTGGAACTGAAGGAACTGCTGGAGATCCAGCGCTATACCCAGGTCTTTGTCTACCCAAGCCTGGTGGTCAACGAGCAACTGGTCTGCGTGGGGAGGTTCCCTAAAAAAGAGGAGATCATCTCCTGGCTGTGCCAGGCGCTGGACGGGCCCCCGGCAGCTTCGGAGAAATAAAACCGGGCAGAAATTAAACAAGGGTTTGGCCATCCGGCCAGACCCTTGTCGCACTCTGATTATTCCGGTTCTAATCCACGGCGATTGTCTTTTGGCGACTCCATGTTGCTCTTTTTCGGAGAACACCCAAACTGGAGAATTAGGAAAATGACCGGAGCCGCAGCCTGGCGGAGGGTCTAGTGGGGAGACCTGCGGTCAGTACTTCGTTGGGGTCAGAAGACCCTCGCTGAGCGAAGGGAATAACCTTGATATGAAAGGAAAATCTAGGACTAATCCTCAACCCAACTTATGGCATGGCGTCCCCCGACAAGAAATTGCCTGGCATCCTACTATAATTGCCGAACGCTGTGTTGGCTGCGGCTTGTGTGTCACTTCCTGCGGCAAGAATGTTTGTTCCTTCGACTACAAGGCCAACAAAGGATTGATTTCCGGGGAATAGATTTCTACAAGCCTTTGGATAATAACCAGTAATTGGTCTTTGCTCATAAGGGCGGTGGGAGCATAATAGCTTCACCCCAATTTGATGACAAATATCATATTCCTAATTCCGAATATAATGTATAATACATTCGGAGTTGCGAATATGACAAAAACAAATACATCTTCCAGTCTAGCGAGAGTAAGCGAGTTATTGCAGGTCATCAGCCCTGAACCACGCCTGGAAATTCTGCTGGCAATTGGTACGGGCGAAGCCTGTGTCTGCCACCTGGAAGCCATCCTTGGTTACCGGCAGGCTTATATCTCCCAGCAACTGATGGCGCTGCGCGAGGCAGGCTTGCTGGATTCTAGGCGCGATGGAAAATATAACTTTTATCGCCTGGCAAAAACCGGGATTTTTGAATTGCTCCAAAATGCAGCACAAATTGCTGAGGCGAATCTGATCAAACGGGAGCCGGCCATGCATAAAAAACAATGCGCCTGCCCTCATTGTGCCCCAGCGTTTTCCAACTCGATTCTCGTCGAACCCACCCACTAACCATTTATTCTTTCTTTCCCTTTCTCTACTTACGGATGTCTCCATGCTCACTGTCAAAATTCTCGGGTCCGGTTGCGCCAACTGTAAAAGGTTGGAAGCCATTACACGCCAGGTCATTGACCAGATGGGGTTGGAAGTGGAAGTCGTGAAAGTGACCGAATTTTCCGACATCATGGCATACAACATCATGTCCACGCCGGGACTGGTGATCAACGAAAAACTGGTTTCTGCAGGGCGTATTCCTTCGCCCGCCGAAGTCACCACTTGGCTGACGACCACAGTGGAATCAGCCTGAACGATGCCCCACTTCAATTCCCCGCCCGAAGGCGGGGAAAATAAACGACAAAACCCATTCAATTTATCGAATGTGTTCCTGGTTTCACAACTCGCTTTTTAAAGGTAAAACAAATGACACAAACACTCTCTTCACAAGCACCACAACTCGCCCATAAAAATCAGGGCCTCAAAGCCTTCGCCATCGTCGGCGCGGCGGTGGTGGTCTGGATGGTTCTCTACAACGTCATCCAGCCGATTGCCAACTGGCTGGCCTATGGCCTCCTGGCGCTTCCGCAAGATTCGCACCTGGGCGAATCGCTGGCCTTTTTCTTCTACGACGTGCCTAAAATCATCCTGCTCCTGGGCGGCATGATTTTCCTGATCACTCTGCTGCGCTCGTTCTTTAGCGCCGAACAGACGCGCGCCTGGCTGGGCGGCAAGCGCGAGGGGGTTGGCAACGTGCTGGCGGCGGCGCTGGGTATTATCACTCCATTTTGCTCCTGCTCGGCGGTTCCGCTCTTTATCGGTTTTGTGGAATCGGGCATTCCGCTGGGCGTGACCTTCTCGTTCCTGATTTCTGCGCCGGTGATTAATGAGGTGGCGCTGGTAATGTTGTTCGGCATGTTCGGTTGGAAAGTGGCCGGGCTGTACCTGCTCTCTGGCGTAACGATTGCCATTATTGCCGGGGTGGTAATTGGCCGCCTGAAACTCGAACGCTACGTGGAAGACTTTGTCTGGCAGATCAAGGTCGGCAAGGGCGGCGTCCTGCCCGACAAGCCCACCTGGGCGCAGCGCTTTGAAATCGCCTGGGCCAGCACCAGAGAAATCGTCGGCAAGGTCTGGCTGTATGTAATGGTCGGCATCGCCATCGGGGCAGGGATTCACGGTTACGTGCCCGAAAGCGCCCTGGTGGGGATTATGGGCAAAGGCGCGTGGTGGTCTGTCCCAGCGGCAGTGCTCATCGGTGTGCCGCTCTACTCCAATGCAGCCGGTGTCATCCCGATTGTGCATGCACTCATGGAAAAGGGTGCCGCGCTGGGCACAGTGCTGGCCTTTATGATGTCGGTGGTCGGCCTGAGCCTGCCGGAGATGATCATCCTGCGCCGCGTACTCAAACCGCAGTTGATTGCGATTTTCATCGGTACAGTGGCAATTGCCATCATCATCATTGGCTATCTGTTCAACCTGGTGCTGTGATATGGACATCAAAGTACTCGGCGCAGGTTGCGCTTCCTGCAAAAGCATGTTCTCGGATGTGGAAAGGCTGGTGGCGCGGCTGAAATTGGATGCCCGCGTGGAACACGTCACCGACGTGGAGAAAATCATGTCCTACGGCGTGATGAGCACCCCTGTTCTGGTCATCGATGAGCAGGTCGTGATGGTCGGTTATCGCGGCGCGAAAAAGATCGAGCAAGCCTTGTGCGAAGGGAGCGCAGCATGAGTATTGATATCTATGTTATCAGCGTTGTGCTTGTCTTTGGGATTATGGTGAGGAGGATCAATAATTATGGATATTAATTCCACTCTGATCGCTGCGGTCATCTTCGCTTTTCTGATCGCTTTTATCTTTTCGATGTTTGGTCAGGGCGGAGGGTCGGTGTATTCACCGCTGCTAATCACGCTTGGATATGCGATTCTGCTTTCCACTTCCACCTCCCTGGTATTGAATCTCATCACTTCATTATCGGCAGGCTACATTTTCTATCGTAAAAAGATGATCGACTACAAGACCTCCCTCATCTTTGCGCCAGGCATCAGTATCGGCGCCTTTGCGGGAGGCGCCCTATCAAAATCTTTTGATACGACGGTTTTGCTGTGGTTGTTCGTGGTTTTCCTTGTAGGTGTAGGCGCAAGGATGATCTACTCCTACTGGGAAAAGGGAAAGG
>JAPLGV010000512.1 GCA_026389975.1 Chloroflexota bacterium | reverse complement strand
GTCGGGTCGCCGACGATCCGATAGTTTTTTTCTTCTTCGCTCTCGCCGGTTGTTTCCAGGTGCGAATCGTTATTCAGTACTCCAAGCCAGAGAGTGGTGAGAGCGGCGGGATAGTTTTTCAGGTCAACCTTGTTCCCGTCAACCAGAAAGTCGCCTTTGGGTATGTAACCACTGCCGGTTACGTCAATGAAGCTTCCATCCGTCCACAGACGGGTGACGGTCATTTCGTTCTGGGTAAGTGTGCCGGTCTTATCGGAGCAGATGGTGGTGGCCGAACCGAGCGTTTCCACCGAGGAGAGTTTGCGAATGAGGGCATGACGCTTAACCATCTCGCTCATGCCAAGCGCCAGGCTGATGGTTACAACCGCAGGCAATCCCTCCGGCACGGCGGCAATTGCCAGACTGATGGCAATGATGAATACATCCGTTATTTCTTTGGCGTAGGTTTTCAAGTACGCCAGCGGACCGGTGAAGAGTTCGCCAATGGCGGTGTAGTTGATGAGCGCCACCACGAATACAATCGCCACCAGGATGAGCGAACCGATGGAAAGTGTTTTGCCTAACTGCTCAAGGCGGCGTTGGAGGGGAGTCTCCTCGATATTCACGTTGGAAAGCATTTCGGCAATCAGACCCAGTTGGGTGCGCATCCCGGTACCGGTGACGACGCCGCGCCCACGTCCATAAGAGACCAGCGTGCCCATGAAGGCGGTGTTTTTACGGTCGCCAAGTGGGACGTTTCTTTCCAGGATGCTGACAGCGTTTTTCTGGACCGGGAGCGATTCGCCGGTCAGCGAGGCTTCCTCGACCCTGAGATTGACCGCTTCCAGCAGGCGTATATCTGCGGGGATGTAGTTACCCGCTTCGAGGAACACGATGTCACCCGGCACCAGGTCGCGGGCCGGGAGGCTGGTGCGGTGTCCATCACGCAGCAACTGGGCTTCCGGCGAGGCCAGCTTTTTGAGGGCCACCAGGGCGTCCTCGGCGCGTCGCTCCTGGATAATACCCAGCACGGCATTCAGGATGACGATAGCCAGGATGGCGGCTGCCTCCACATAGTCACCCAGCAAGGCAGAGACCACCGAGGCGATAATCAGCAGCCAGATGACAAAACTATTGATCTGGTCCCACAGCGTTTTCAGAAAGCCAGGACGCGGCGCTTCGGCCAGTTGGTTCGGGCCGTATTGCGCCAGGCGCGCCGTGGCTTCGGCGCTGGTCAGACCGTTCTCGCGGGCTTTGAGATTCTCCAATACGGCTTCGGTGGAAAGACTGTGAAAGGGTTCAAGCTGTGGCAAGACGAGAGTCTCGTTGTTCTTAGGAGCGGTTTTCTTCATCAGGCGTAGTTCTCCATTAGGTTGGTTTTACAGACCTGCCGGTCTGGGATTACTCAGGCTTTCTCGATCTCGATGTGTGTGCCGGGCGGGATGACGGAATCTTTCGGGACAACAACGATGCCATCCTGTACGGCCCAGTTTTCGGCGTTGATGTCTGTACCGCGTGGGAATGGACGGATGACCACGTTTGCACCGATGCGGGCGTTCTTGTCAATGATGGCGCCTTCAATATGACATCTCGGCCCGATGCCGATGGGCGGTTTGGCCGGATCAGCATCGGCATCAACCAGATAATAGTCCGCGCCCATCAGGACGCTATCTTTGATCTTTGTCCCGGCGGCAATGATGCTGCGCACGCCGATGACCGAATGTGTGATCTCTGCCTGCTGAATCTGGCAACCGTCGGCCAGCAGCACATCTCTCAGGTGGCTGTCCTCCACGATGGAACCGGGCAGGAACCGCGAGTGGGTATAGACGGGCCGCTCGGTATCAAAGAAGTTAAAAGGCGGGTTCTGGCAGGTCAGTTCCAGATTGACCTCGTAGAAGGAGCGGATTGTTCCGATATCCCGCCAATAGCCGTCGAAGTCGAAACCGTAGACGGCGCAGTTCTGGATGGCGTGGGGAATGATGTCACCGCCGAAATCGTCAAAACGTGGATTGTCGCGCAAGAGCTCAATCAGGACCTGTGTGTTGAAGAGATAAATTCCCATCGAACCAAGGAAGGGGCGCTGTTTGTCAGCGCGGCTGGCGAATTTGGACAGGACTGCCGGGTCTTTGGGCTTTTCGGCGAAATCGCTGATCCGGCCATCCTGGTCGCGTTTCAGGATGCCCAGGCGGGACGACTCCTCCCGCAAGACCGGTTGTACGGCGACGGTAATATCTGCCTTGTGCTCCCAGTGGAATTCGGCCATCGGGGCGTAATCCATGCGGTAGAGAGGGTCTCCGGCCAGGACCAGCACATATTTTGCCCGTGAGGAGCGGATCTGGAATAATTGCTTGCGGAGGGCGTC
>JAPLGV010000202.1 GCA_026389975.1 Chloroflexota bacterium | reverse complement strand
GTACGCTCGAAATTGCGCTTTCCCAAGGAATTGGCTGTACTTCGTGATCGCCGCCGTCAATGTCGTCTTCCCATGGTCAATATGTCCCATGGTCCCTACGTTCATGTGCGGTTTCGTCCGCTGATACTTCTGCTTCGCCATGAATTCTCTCTCCTTCTAGGGTGTACAAAAGAACTATGAACTTAAGATTTCACGCGCCACCGACTCTGGTACAGGCGCATAATGGTCGAATTCCATCGAAAACACGCCCCGCCCCTGGGTCGCCGAGCGCAATTCGGTCGCATACCCGAACATCTCGCCCAGCGGTACAGTCGCATTGATAGCCTGGGCGTTGCCCGGACGCATTTCCATGCCCCGGATGGTTGCCCGGCGGCCATTTAGCCCGCCGATAATATCGCCCAGGAATTCTTCCGGAGCGACCGCTTCCACTTTCATGATCGGCTCCAGCAGGACTGGTCCGCCCTTTCGGACGCCTTCTTTAAAGGCAAAGGTAGCTGCCATCTTGAAAGCCATTTCGCTCGAATCCACTTCATGGAACGAACCGTCGAACAGCGTCACCTTTATGTCAACAACCGGATATCCAGCCAGCACACCACTTTCGGCAACTTCCTTGATGCCTTTTTCTACTGCCGGAATAAACTCGCGGGGGATAACACCGCCGACAACCTTATTCTCAAAGACAACACCGCTGCCGCGCTCGCCCGGTTCCAGTGAGATAACCACGTGTGCATACTGGCCATGGCCACCCGTCTGCTTGACGTATTTGTAGTTGACCTCTCCCACAGGCCGCGTAATCGATTCGCGATACGCCACCCGCGGCTTGCCAACATTGGCCTGCACACGGAACTCACGCATCATACGGTCTACAATCACATCCAGATGCAATTCGCCCATACCGGAAATGATCGTCTGCCCGGTGTTCTCGTCCGAGTGGACGCGGAAGGTCGGATCTTCTTCGGAGAGTTTGCGCAACGCCTCGCCCATTCTGGTCTGGTCGGCAGTCGTCTTGGGTTCGATCGCCACAGAGATAACCGGCTCCGGGAAGGTGATGTTCTCGAGCATGACCATTCTGGTGTCACAGAGCGTGTCGCCGGTGAACGTGTCCTTGAAGCCCAGTGCGGCTACAATATCTCCCGCAAGTACTTCGGTGACATCTTCACGATGGTCGGCATACATGCGCAACAGGCGTCCAATCCGCTCACGCTTCCCTTTGGTCGAATTGGTGACCATTTGACCCTGGTGCATAGTCCCGGAATAGACCCGGAAATAAGCCAGACGTCCCACATAAGGGTCGGTAACGATTTTAAAGACCAGCGCGCTCAGAAGTGCATCATCTTGAGGCGGTAATTCGACAACCTCGTCTGTCCGAGGGTCCGTGCCGTGTACCGGGGGAACATCCAGAGGAGATGGCAGATAGTCAATTACTGCATCCAATACCAACTGAACGCCCTTGTTTCGCAGCGAACTACCACAGAAAACCGGCGCAGCTTTGCTTTCCAATACCGCCTGCCGGAGGGCTGTTTTTAATTCTTCAACGCCGATTTCCTTACCTTCCAGATATTTGACCGTCAGATCATCGTCCAGTTCGGCAATCCGCTCCACCATCGTATGGCGGCGCTCTTCGGCTTCCGTCTTCAAATCGGCAGGAATCTCAGCCTCACGCGGCTCTCTGCCCAGTTCATCATCCCAGAAGACGGCTTTCATCGTCATCAAGTCAACGACACCCTGGAAGGATGATTCCATTCCAATCGGCATCTGCATCGCAATCGGGTTGGCTCCCAGGCGCAGCTTGATACTATCCACTGTGCGCTCGTAAGAGGCCCCTGTGCGATCCAGCTTGTTCGCAAAACAAATACGCGGCACGCCATAGCGGTCGGCCTGACGCCAGACCGTCTCACTCTGCGGTTCAACACCCTGAACTGCGTCGAAAACCACAACACCACCATCCAAAACACGCAGCGAGCGCTGCACTTCTGCCGTGAAATCGATATGACCAGGCGTGTCAATAATATTGACCTGATAGCCCTTCCACTCCGCTGTCACAGCCGCAGAGACAATGGTGATGCCCCGCTCACGCTCCTGCTCCATCCAGTCGGTGACAGTCGTACCGTCATCAACAGAGCCCAGACGATGGGTCTTGCCCGTATAGAACAGGATACGCTCGGTGGTAGTCGTTTTACCGGCATCAATATGGGCAATGATGCCGATGTTTCGATACCGTTCGAGCGGGAACGCACGTGCCATGCTTTTCTATCCTAATTGATAAGTTTCAGGAGCGCCAATTACATGCGGTAATGAGAGAAGGCGCGGTTGGCATCCGCCATCTTATGGGTTTCTTCGCGCTTGCGGATAGCAGCGCCTTCGTTCTTGAAAGCATCCATAAGTTCGTCCGCCAGTTTTTCGGCGAACGATTTACCGGAGCGCGCCTTGGATGAATCGAGCACCCAGCGGATTGCCAGGGTTGTACGGCGGGCCTGTGGGACTTCCATCGGGACCTGATACGTGGCGCCACCCACGCGGCGGGGCCGGACCTCCATGGCAGGCGCGACATTTCTCATGGCAGTCTCAAAGATCTCTACCGGGTCTTTGCCACCGCTGCGCTCGCGGATGATATCCAGAGTGTCATACATCACACTTGTCGCCGTGCTTTTCTTACCACGGTGAAGCATGTGATGAATCATGGTCTGGATGGCAACACTGTTATAGCGGATATCGGGAAGGATCTCACGCTTTTCTGGCTTTGCACGACGCATGTGATTACTCCATCAAACGAATTAACTAAGCGGTAGTATCTTTCGGGCGCTTGGCACCGTACTTGGAACGGCTCTGTTTCCGGTTATTGACGCCAGTCGTATCGAGCGAACCGCGCACGATATGATAACGCACACCCGGCAAGTCCTTGACACGGCCACCGCGCACCAGCACGACAGAGTGTTCCTGTAGCTGGTGACCCTCACCTGGAATATAAGCGGTGATTTCGAGACCGTTGGTCAAGCGCACGCGGGCGATCTTCCGCAGCGCCGAATTCGGTTTCTTAGGGGTCGTGGTGCGGACGACAGTGCAGACGCCGCGTTTTTGCGGCGCGCCTTTGGGCTGGCGTACACGGCGCTGTTTCTTCGTATTGAGCGTATACATCAATGCCGGAGCCTTGCTCTTGACTTTCTTTGACTGACGTCCTTTGCGGATCAATTGGTTAATTGTGGGCACGTTCGCCTCCGAAACAAATTTCCTTGCTGAGAACTAAGTTTTGTCAATAAGTGAGGCCATCACAAACGTCCCAGATGGCCTCACTCGTACGAACTACGCAGTGGGCAGTGCGAAGCAGCCGCCCTTGTAGGCAACGAAGGGCAATTCTATCATGACGGGTGGAAGACCGTCAAGGAAATTGCTAAGGTCTTTCGCGTTTGGTGCCTTTCACCAGTTCTTCACCGATGTCTATTAGGCCGGTCGTGTACTTGGGCGGATGGATTTTTTCTTCATCCTTGCCAAACTTGATTACCTCGCCCGTATCCGTGACGGCCTCTACAGCCAAGCCAAGGGACTGTAACTCTTTGACCAGCACGCGGAAGGAAGCCGGGATGCTTGGCTCTTCAATTTGTTCGCCCTTGACAATGGCCTCATAAGTGTTGACGCGGCCCTGAACATCGTCGGATTTGACGGTCAGCATTTCCTGCAAGGTATAAGCCGCGCCGTAGGCCTCCAGTGCCCACACTTCCATTTCGCCGAAGCGTTGGCCGCCAAACTGGGCTTTGCCTCCGAGGGGCTGTTGGGTAACCAGGCTGTAAGGGCCGGTAGAACGGGCGTGGACCTTATCCTCGACCAGGTGGTGCAGTTTGAGCATACTCATCACACCAACTGTCACAGGCTGGTCGTAGGGCTCGCCCGTCTTGCCATCATGCAGAACCTGCTTGCCCAGGATCGGAGCCGGGACTCCCCATTCCAGTGTAACTGCCTGGATGGTGGCTTCCAGCTTCTTGTCAGAAACATCGTCGTGACCAAAGGTATGCAGCCAAAGCTTAAGGCAAGCGCGGACAGCATTCTGGTTATATGAATCGCGCTGTGAGGGCACCGGGATTTCATCAGTGAAGATCGTTGCCGGTTCAAAGTCGTGGTCCCGCAGCCATTCGGTCACAGCCGCGTGGCGGGCATAGTCCACTTCGTTCAACCGATACACATCGTAACCGCGCTCACCCAGCCACTGCTCCAGATACAAACGGCGGACTTCGTCGTCATCCTCGATCATCTCTGGGCTGTATTCCTGCTCTTTGAGCCAGTTCCAGGCCGTATTGGCAGTTTCTTGCCAGGCATAATCCACCATCCAGGCGCGCGCCAGTTCGGCTTCGATTTCCTCTTCCGTAGCGCCATCAAAGACCGGTGTGATTGCCCGGAAACCAAGTTTCTGCGCGGCCCAACCCAGATGGACTTCCAATACCTGCCCAAGGTTCATACGGCCAGGTACTCCGGTCGGGTTCAAAATGATATCCACAGGTGTACCGTCATCCAGGAACGGCATATCTTCCACGCGGACAACGCGAGAGACAACACCCTTATTGCCATGGCGACCGGCCATCTTATCACCAGCAGTAATCTTGCGGCGCTGGGCCACAGAGACGCGCACCATCATATCTACGCCTGCAGAAAGATCAGAATTATCTTCGCGGGTAAATACTTTCACGTCCACGACCTTGCCCCGCTCGCCATGTGGCATGCGCAGGGAAGTGTCTTTCACGTCGCGCGATTTCTCGCCAAAAATGGCCCGCAGGAGACGCTCTTCAGGAGTCAGTTCTTTCTCGCCCTTGGGTGTAATCTTGCCGACCAGAATGTCGTTCGGCCCGACTTCTGCGCCGATGCGAATGATGCCGGTTTCGTCGAGATCTTTGATAGCTTCTTCGCCGACATTCGGGATATCGCGGGTGATTTCCTCGGGGCCAAGTTTTGTATCACGTGCCTCGACCTCGTATTTTTCAATATGAATTGAAGTGAAGCGATCATCCTGGACGAGCTTCTCGGAGATGACGATTGCGTCTTCGTAATTGGCACCTTCCCATGACATAAAGGCCACGGTGACGTTCTGTCCAAGTCCCAATTTACCCCCCTCGGTTGAGGAAGAATCGGCAATGATGTCACCACTGCGGATAATCTGTCCTTTAATTACTGCCGGATGCTGGTCAATGCAGGTGGACTGGTTCGAGCGTTGATACTTGCGCAGATTGTATGTGTGGGAACTGCCGTCCTTCTCTTTCACAACGATAAAGGAGCCGGTTACTGAGACCACGTCACCATCCGCTTCAGCGACAATTACCTGACCCGAATCCAGCGCGGCATAAGGCTCCATACCGGTCGAGACGATCGGAATTTCCGGGCGCACCAGCGGTACAGCCTGAGCCATCATGTTCGAACCCATCAAAGCGCGGTTGGCATCGTCGTGCTCCAGGAAGGGAATGAGCGCCGCGCTGATGCCGACCACCTGGTTCGGAGCAACATCCATGTAGTCCAGGTTCTCTGGCGCTGTGAAAATAAAACCGGAATGGTAGCGACAGGAAATACGCATGTTCTCAAATTCGCGATACTCTGTCAGCACTGCGTTCGCCTGAGCAATCACGTACTTGTCTTCTGCATCTGCAGAAAGATATTCAAATTCATCCGAGACATACGGGATAATGGCTACATCCCGCTTGGCCTTGACTATCGTCTTGAGCATCTTGGAGGTGATGCGCTCTCCAGCTT
Source organism: Chloroflexota bacterium (assembly GCA_026389975.1). Classification (GTDB taxonomy): domain Bacteria; phylum Chloroflexota; class Anaerolineae; order Anaerolineales; family Villigracilaceae; genus UBA877. Next base: position 5,973 of record JAPLGV010000202.1, on the reverse strand, counting down.
TGACCAGCACTTCCCCGCTCTTGGAATTGGTCAAATTTTCGCGCAAGGCGTGGCCTTCCAACTTCGGATCATTGCAAGCCACCTGTCTAATAACTCGACGATAGGGCGTCTCGATGAAACCATACTCGTTGACGCGCGCAAAGGATGCCAGTCGGCCGATCAAACCGATGTTCGGGCCTTCAGGCGTTTCAATCGGGCAGATACGACCGTAGTGGGAATGGTGAACATCGCGTACATCGAACCCGGCACGCTCACGACGCAAACCGCCCGGACCGAGAGCCGAAAGGGTACGCTTGTGACGTAACTCGGCGAGGGGATTGGTCTGATCCATGAACTGCGAAAGTTGGCTGGAACCGAAGAACTCGCGCAGGGCAGCCACAACCGGCCGAATGTTGACCAATGTGACCGGTGAGAGCTGCTCCTGGTCGCGGATGGACATGCGCTCTTTGATAACGCGTTCCATGCGGCGCAGACCAATGCGCAGTTTATTCTGGATAAGTTCACCGACAGTCTTGACTCGGCGATTGCCCAAATGGTCAATATCATCGGGTGGCTCAATACCATTGTTAATGAGGATCATCCGCCTCAAAAGGCGAATTACATCCGCTTTGGTTACTGTACGGTGCGGAATGGGAATGTGCAGATCGAGTTTCTGATTCAGTTTATAACGGCCAACACGCTCCAGATCATAGTGGCGCTGATCAAACAACTGCTCTTCCAGGAAGGCGCGTGCATTATCCAAAGTGGCGGGATCGCCGGGGCGCATACGTTTGAAGAACTCAATCAGCGCCGCTTCGGCAATCGTCCGGCGACCGGAAAGGTCCCATTCGGGTTCCTGCCGCAGCGTGGAAGCAATAAACATGCGCTCCGGGTTGGTATCCACATCCTTGAAGAGGCTAATGAGTTCCTCGTCAGTACCGGAGGTCAGGATTGGTTCGCCAGTTTCTCCATCATCAACCACGGACAAAGCGCGCAGAAAAACAGTAATCGGGACTGTGCGCTTGCGGTTGAATTTCAGGATTATGTAATCGCTCTTGCGCGTCTCGAACTCCATCCAGGCACCGCGGTCGGGAATGAGTTTAGCCATCGCCAATGGGCGGCCGGTCGAACGGTCCGTGGGCGCTTCGAAGTAAACGCCGGGGGAGCGGATCAACTGCGAGACTACCACGCGCTCTGTCCCGTTGATAATGAAAGTCCCCTTATCAGTCATTTCAGGGAAATCACCAAAGGAAGATGTCCTGCTTGATCGGTTCAGGGACATCCGCCCCCGCCAACAACACAGAGATATAGAGCGGGCTGGCATAAGTCAGGTCACGCTCGACGCATTCTTCAATACTATGCTTTGGGTCGCCAAACCAATATTTCAGCCCCCACTGTTTTGATTCAGGACCGCGACTGGGAAAGAAAAGCTTCATTCCCTTGTTGTAAGATTCAATTGGCGAAATTTCGTGGAAGAGATCCCCTAATCCTTCTGCTTTTAGGCGCTTAAACGAGTCCAACTGAACTTCAATGAGGTTGGGCAAGTTAAGCGTAACCGGGATACGCGCGTAATTCTTCTCGGGTAGAACAGAGGCCATGGCTTACTCCTGAATTTAGTACCCTGGGCTGAAAGGAACTTCTGCATGCGCAACCCCCACCGGGGGAAATAGCCGCGAATATGCAAGGGCTGATTATAATGACTCTATAGGGCAAAGTCAAGTTATTTTCTGACCCAATCTTTCTGGATTTGTCCATATCTTCCGAAATCGTTGACAAAAATACTCCCCCATAGTAATATCTAGCGCGTTTGGCGAGGTAGCTCAACGGCAGAGCAAGGGCATCATAATCCCTAGGTTGTGGGTTCAAATCCCACCTTCGCCACTCTAATCCCATCCGCGCCGCACTTTGGGGCTTAAAACTGTGTAATCCGGTCGAAGATCAGCATGTTCGCGCAGGCTGATGTTTTCAAAGGATGTCATCCGATTACTCCTTCCACGTCCAATTTTACAACAAATTACGAACTAGAATCTCTCGGCAACATACTTGCCCCACCTCGATTATACGACCTTCTCGATAAGATTTTCTATTTCAAGATACGGCTCCCCCATCCCCAGCCACGCCAGAAACTCGATGTTGCCCTTCGGCCCCAGCAGCGGGCTGCGGATGAGTCCGCGCACGCCGAAGCCCTGACTCTGGGCGAAGGTCAGCACATCCATCAGCACCGCTTTATGAACTTCCGGGTCACGGATGACGCCCTTGTTGCGGGCCGTCTCCTTACGCCCGGCCTCGAATTGGGGCTTGATAAGCGCGATCACACACCCCTCTTTCTCTCCCCCTGTTTTGGAGAAACGGGGGGAGCTGGAGGGGGGTTCAAGCCAATTCTTCACCACCGGCAGTAAAATCTTTAACGAAATAAACGATGCGTCCATCGTGACCAGGCTCACCTGCTCCGGTAGTTTCTCCACATGCCGGGCATTGGTCCCTTCCATGACCACCAGGCGCGGGTCGGTGCGCAGTTTCCAATGCAGCAGACCCTTGCCCACGTCAATGGCATAGACTTTGGCCGCCCCGTGCTGGAGCAGGCAGTCCGTGAAACCGCCCGTGGACGAGCCCACATCCGCACAGACGCGGCCGGTCACGTCCACCGGGAAGTTCGTCAGCGCGGCCTCCAGCTTTTCGCCGCCGCGCGAGACGAAACGCGGACCGGTTTCCAGATCCAGGCGCGCATCCGGGGAGACGGCGGCGGAGGCCTTGAGTTCCACTTGCCCGTCCACGCGCACCTGTCCGGCCATCACCAACGCCTGGGCTTTGGCGCGCGATTCGGTCAGTCCACGTTCAACAAGCAGGAGGTCTAAACGTACTTTTTGCATGGGTTGATTATATCGCTCCGGCGAAGGTTAAACCCCCGCCAAAGCAGAGAATTATAATGTAAAATAGAACCATGCTGCACGCCTTGTTCAAAACCATGCGTCCCCGCCAATGGACGAAGAACGCCTTCCTCTTCGCCGCGCTGGTCTTCGACGGCAAATTGTTCCACCTGCCCGACTTCCTACGAACGCTGGCCGGGTTCGGGCTGTTCTGTCTCATTTCCAGTGCAGTCTACATTTTCAACGACCTGCTGGATGTGGAAGCCGACCGCCAGCACCCGCTGAAGAAAAACCGTCCCATCGCTAAGGGGCAGTTGCCCGTACCGGTGGCCCTCGCCGCAGGTGCGACCCTGAGCCTGCTCGCCATTGCGCTCGGCTATCTGCTGGCCTGGCAGTTCGCCCTGACCATCCTGGTCTACTTCGCCATGATGCTTACCTACTCGAAGTGGCTCAAGCACGTGCCCATCCTGGATGTGCTCATCCTGGCCGCCGGGTTTGTCCTGCGGGTTCATGCCGGGACGACGCTCATCACGGTCGAGCGTTTCTCGCCCTGGCTGTACGTGCTGATGACGCTCCTTGCCCTCTACCTTGGCTTCGGCAAGCGCCGCGCCGAACTGGCCCTGCTTGCCGACGAAGCCACCAATCATCGCAAAGTGCTCGACGGTTATACCATTCCCCTGCTTGACCAGTTCATCACTATCGTCTCCGGTACGACCATCGTGGCCTACTCGCTCTACACGTTTTTTCGTCCCGAAACACCCAGCAACCACGCCCTGATGCTGACCATCCCGTTCGTGATCTATGCCATCTTCCGCTATCTCTACCTCATCCAGGTCAAGCAGATTGGCGGCGAACCGGAAGAGATCCTGCTCTCCGACCGGCCCTTCCAGATTTCCATTTTCCTGTGGGGATTGGCCGTACTGGCGGTGTTTTATCTGACATAGGGCGGACAGTGTCCACCCCCCAACCTATGACAACATCTTCTGCTCCCGGTAAAATCATCCTGTTTGGCGAACACGCCGTTGTATACGGGCGTCCGGCGCTGGCTGTGCCGGTGACTCAGGTACAGGCAACCGCGACGGTAAGCGAAAATTCGCGCGGCGGGATCATGATTGAAGCTCCAAATATCAACCTTTCCGCTGAACTTTCCAGACTCGCCCCGGACCATCCACTGGCCGCCGTTATCCACAGCGTTTTCTCTACTCTTAGTATTTCGAACCCACCTGCCTGCACGGTGTATCTCCAATCCACCATCCCGGTCGCTTCAGGGCTTGGGTCCGGTGCGGCGGTATCGGTTGCCATTATCCGGGCACTTTCAGCATTCCTCGGCCAGCCCCTGCCAGACGAACAGGTTAATGCGCTGGCTTTCGAAGCCGAGAAGCTCTATCATGATACGCCTTCCGGGATTGACAATACCGTGGTCACTTACTCCAAACCAGTCTATTTCATCAAGAGAAAGCCCATCAAAACATTCCATGTTGGGGCGCCATTCACGATCATGATTGGCGGCACCGGCATCTCCGCCCCGACGAAAGAATCCGTGGGCGCTGTGCGAAAACTCTGGGAAGCAGATAAACCTCGCTGGGAAAAAGTTTTCACCAGGGTGGGGGAGATCGTCTGGAATGCACGCCAGGCCATCGAGCGTGGGGACATTGCTGAACTGGGCAGGTTGATGGACGCCAATCATGCCTTGTTACAGGCAATGACCGTCTCAAGCGTGGAATTGGACCAATTAGTGGAAGCCGCGCGCAATTCCGGGGCGCTCGGAGCAAAACTGTCGGGTGGCGGCCGCGGCGGGAACATGATCGCACTGGTTGAGAAAGAAAACGCCCCGGAGGTGGCCAGGGCACTAAGTTCCGCCGGGGCAAAGCGGACAATTGTCACGCAGGTGGCATAACGTCTATTTCCCTTGTGCCAAAAGTAAAATAACTTCCGCTGTGACTACCTGTAAATCCGGGGTATTTATGGCAGCCGAAGCCCACTATAAATACCCCGGATTTTTAAGAAGATCCAATGCCGGACTCTGCTGATTACAGAGTTCGGTAAGGCGATGAGCAGGTTATTACGGCTGGATGGTGATGCTGGCAACCAGCGCGTCGAGCGAGGTCAGGGTGGGGGTGTAACTGTCGGAAGTCTGGGAGTTCAACTGGTTGATCATGTTGGTGATGTAGGGTTCGAAATTGTTGCTGAACTCCTCCCAACTCACGCCACCGGGCGGGTTGTCGGCATTGGCTGGCAGGATCGGGTTGTTGATCGGAAGGATCGCCGAGACCCAGTACTGTCCGTCGCTGGTGAGCCCCTGGTAGGTGTAGAACAGGTCGGTGTTGTTGACCGGCGCGTAGTCCTGGGCGTACTCCGTCAGAAAGCGGATGCCGCTGCCACTCTTACAGGGAACCACCTGATACCCGGCAAAGAATATCTGCGCGGCGTTGAAGACCGGTAGGAAAGGCAGAGAGGAACTGAAGGAGGCAGTGAAGACCGGGGCAGGACTGCCGCCAATCAGGGCTTGCAGGTCGGATACGCGCCCGGGCATGAAGTCCGGGAGGAGTTCGGAGTAGCGCTGAACAGGGTAGATCGAAATATGCGGGGTGAAGAATTTATCGGAGAGGACATACCCCTGCAGGGTAAGGTTGGTGTATTGCGGGTAAACTTCCATCCCTTCGGCGCTCTCGGGGACGGTTTCGCAGTTGTATCCGGAGGCCAGCGCCGGGTCGAGGTAGAGCGCAAGTTTGTTGCAGGTGAAATTGGTGGGGACTGGAGGTTCGGTGACGACCAGCGTGTTGGTTACCACAGGCATGTTGGTTACCACAGGCAGCTGAGTGGCGACAGGCGGCTCGGTGACGACTGGCAGTTGCGGGGTCACTGTGGTCGGGACACTGCAAGCAAACATCGCGATGGACAGGGCGAGAATGGGGTAAATGATTCGTTTCATGGTTTCTCCTTTTACTGGATAACTCCATTATACGAAAGAACCGCCCGGACAGGTACGCCCCATTGGGGGACTCTAGAATCCCTGGTGTTCCGTTCGGGCGATGATCTCTTCTTGGAGAGTCTCACTCAAGTCGCAGAAGTAGTCGCTGTATCCGGCCACCCGCACGATCAGATCGCGGTATTGCTCTGGGTTCTT
>JAPLGV010000200.1 GCA_026389975.1 Chloroflexota bacterium | reverse complement strand
TTTATGTAAGACGCGATAAGGTGCCTTCTGTTTTAAGAGGTAGAGGATTGGCGATTATTTCCACCTCTAAAGGCATTGTTACGGATGATGAAGCCAGAAAACTTGGCCTGGGCGGAGAAGTTTTGGAGACCTCCAGCCAGTGGGCGATATGCTCCTCGTCGAAGTAGTAGGTGACGGGCATTTCGGTGGGATGCGCCCCGAAGGGGACCTCGATCACCGCGTCCACCAGGTAGAACGGGATAACCGTGCGCCACGGATGGCGCTGGATCTCCTCGTGGTCAATGATCTCTTCCGTGGTGATGATCAGCCGCCGGGTGGCACGCGCCAGCTCACAGTCCTCGACCATGATGCCGTCAATCTGCGCATTCCCATACTGGTCGCAGCGATGGACGTGGAAAAGCGCCACGTCGGGGTAGCAGGCTGGAACCAAACAGATCGGCTTGCCGCTCCAGGGGTCTTCAATCACCCTGGCCGAACTGTGTTTGATGGTATCCGTACCCAGCATGGACCGCACCGGCATAAACGGCACTCCCATGGCCGCTGCCAGGAAGCGCCACTGGAAGCCGGCATTGCTGATCTCGCCGGTCACCTGTACCTGGCCGCTCTCGACGGCCCGGCGGCCGCAGGGCGATAATCCCCTCAATTCATGGCCGAAGGCATAGGCCACTTCCACCCGGCTGACGCAGCCACCGCCGATCAAGATGTCAAGGTCATGCACGGCGGTATTGCCAATCAGCGTCAGGTCGCGTTTGCGCTGGCGCACCAGTTCATAGATCAGCGCCATGGGGATGCGGATGTGACCAAAGCCTCCCACGGCGACAAGACTGCCATCCGGCACGTATTTACGGATGGCATCTGCCACCGTTGTGCGCTTGTCCGCCAGTTGCCGGGACTTGTTTTCCCGCACCCACTGGCGATTCTCATCCGGGTCGTGCCAGCCGATGAGTTCGCCGCTAAATTCAACCGGATCGCTCATTTATTCTCTCCGATTCCGAGTATCGCCCCTCTCCCAATTTTGGGAGAGGGGTAGGGGGTGAGGGCTACTACTCTGCCAGATTAAAGTAAATATCTGTCGGCTTGAGTTTGGCGTTGCGCAGGAACCGCCCCCGCACCTTTTTGCCGATCCAGTCAATGTTGGCCTCGTCCGGGTCAACGCCGATCAAGCGTCCCAGGAACAGGGTGTCGCACTCTTCAAATTCCACCTGGATCAGCACGTACGGACACTCCGGCAGGAAGGCCTCCGACCCAAAATAGCAGACGGTGAAGGCGTGGATCTTGCCCTCCGGTTTGATCTCCACCCACTCGGTCTCGCGGCCGGAGTACATATCGTGGCCGCGCGGGTTGGCATAGGTGTAGCCGCTCTGCGGTTCACGGCAGACGATGAAGCGTCCGTTCGCCAGGGCGGCGAAGAAGGGGGAATCCTGGCCGTAAGAATAGTTGTAGTCAATCGAGTAAGGTTGCTTGATCACGATGGGCGACATCTGCTTCAAGACAGAGAGATCGTCGCCGGTGGGGAACGGAACGCTGAAAACGACCGTTCCTTCCAGATTATCTTCAATTCTCTTGGAAAAACTTTTCTTGGACATGGCGGCTTTCTCCTATTTTTCCTGTTCCAGGATGCTGACTGTCACGTAAGTGCCGGTTCCGGCGTGAGAGTGAATGGCGCCGCGCCGCGCTTTCGGGACCTGGAGGGCTGGGTCGCCAAAATGCTTTTTGATCGTCCCCTGGAGCTGCCACAGCGCAAAGACGGCCTGCATCAGCCCGGTCGCGCCGACGGGATGGCCGCAGGCGATCAGTCCGCCGGAGGGATTGACCGGGCAGACCGGCTTTTCCGGCAGTTTAAGCCCGTAATCAATTCCCGGCATGAACGTCTTGCCGCTGGCGGCGAAGGGACCGCCTTCCCCATAACGGCACAACCCCATGTCCTCGTAAGTCTGAACCTCTGACGAGGTATAGGCGTCGTGCAGTTCTATAAAGTCAATCTCGTGAAGCGGATCGGTGACGCCGGCGTTCTTGTAGGCCTCACGCGAAGCCATCCGGCCGGCGCGGAAGGAATGGACGCCCGGATAGCGAAATCCCTTTTCCCATAGTTTTTTGTAATACGCCCGCGCATCATCATTCAACTCGTTAGGCAAGGCGTTATACTTGTAGAAATCCTCATAAGATTGGTGGGGACGGTCAGCCATGCGCATGGCATCCGTGCCCCGGCCAATGCCGGTAACGCTCACACGGGGAATACGATGACCGGCAGCCTTCTCCAGTTTCGTCAGGCCGTCTTCCGAACAGAAGATGACGGCGGCGGCTCCATCGCTCATCACACAAATATCGTTCCGGGTGAGAGGCCAGGCCACCATTGGCGACGAGCGTACATCTTCAATGGTCAATCGTTGACGTTTCTGGGCGTATGGGTTGTGGTAGGCGTTGATGTGATTCTTGACGGAGACGTGGGCCAGTTGTTCCACCGTGGTCCCGAACTCCGCCATGTGGCGGGTGACCATCATGGCATAATAACCGGAGTAAAAACCACCCACAGGGTAATCGAAGGAAACGTCCGAGGCCAGGGCGATAAATTCATTGCCTTTCCAGGTTTCAACGTGGCTCATCTGTTCAAAGCCAAATGCCAGGCAGATGTCCATGTAGCCGGAGGCAATGGCTTTCCATCCTTCCTGGAAACAGATACCGCCAGTGGCTCCGCCTCCCTCCACCCGGTGGGACGGCTTGGGGCACAACCCCAGATAATCATGAACCATGATCCCGGCCATTAATTGGCGGGTGAAATGGTCGGAGAAATACGAGGCCACGCTGCCGTCCACCAACTCGAAGAACTGGGAATGATCAATCCCCAGATCGGCAAGGGCATAATCGTAGGCCTCCTTCACCAGGCCCTGAAAAGTTTTATCGGGGCGGGCCTTAACAAATTTTGACACTCCTCCCGAAACAACATAAACTGGTCGCATATGTGCCTCCTTTTTCCTCTGGCTAAGTATTTAACGTCAGTTATGGATAGGCAATTTCCCATTTGAAAAGCACCGTAGTGACGGCTTCAGCCGTCCATCTCCCGGGTAAAAAGCGACTACACCTGCCCTCCCAAAAGGACACCGGGACGGTGTCCCCTTGCGGGGATGATATGGCGGGCGGTGCCAGGGAAGTCGCTACTACATCAAGTAAATCTTCACCCTTGCGCAATATTCTTTAGAATCTCTCTTGCAATAATTGTGCGCTGTATCTCGTTGGTTCCCTCATAAATCGAGGTAACACGAACATCCCGGGCATAACGCTCCAGAGGGAACTCCTTCGAATAACCATAGCCTCCTGCCATCTGAAGAGCGGCATAACAGGCCCGGTTGGCAGCTTCCGTGGCGTACATCTTGGCCATGGCCGCTTCCTTGGAGAAGGATTGACCCTGCTCCTCCCTGAAGGCGGCTTGCATCAGGAGCAGCCGGGCAGCTTCAAGCTCCGTATAGGCATCCGCGATCATCCACTGGATGGCTTGAAATTTGGTAATCTTCTGGTCAAACTGGACCCGTTCCTGGGCGTATTTGGTAGCGTAATCCATGGCGGCCAGCCCTATCCCCAGTGCCAGAGAGCCGATGCCAACCCGTCCGCCGGTGAGTTCCCCCACTGCCACCCGGAAGCCGCCGTTGAGATTTCCCAGCAGGGCTTCTTTCGGGATCCGGCACTCCTCGAAAATGACTTCGTTCGTGGCAGAGGCATGCTGTCCCATCTTCTGCTCTGCCTTTCCAACGATCAGCCCCTGCGTGCCTGCCTCCACAAGAAAACAGCTGATTCCTTTTCCTTTCGGCTCCGTCTTATCGGTCACCGCCCAAACTACAAATACCCCTGCATAGGGTGCGCTGGTGATGAATCTCTTCGTGCCATTTAGGACCCATTCATTCCCGTCCAGCACAGCGGAGGTGGTCATCGCGGCCGGATCGGAACCTGCACCCGGTTCAGTGAGGGCGAAACGTCCAGCGGCAAATTCACCGGAGCAGATCTTTGGGATAAAGGCTTTCTTCTGGGCTTCGGAACCAACCGCCTGGATTACTTCGCAGACCAGATTGTTGACTGACACAGTGACCGCGGTGGAGGCGCATGCCCTGGCAATTTCAGTGATCGCCAC
>JAPLGV010000335.1 GCA_026389975.1 Chloroflexota bacterium | reverse complement strand
GAAATGGTCCTGCCGGGTGACAATGTTGACCTGACCGTGACCCTGATAGTCCCTGTGGCCCTCGAACAAGGCTCCAAGTTCGCCATCCGCGAAGGCGGCCTGACCGTCGGCGCTGGCGTCATTACAAAAATCATCGAATAGGTATTGATATGACGAAACAAAAGATCCGCATCCGCCTTAAGGCATACGATCATCGTGTTCTCGACCAGTCTGCCAAGCGGATTGTCGAAACAGCCGAGCGTTCTGGTGCCCATGTAGTTGGCCCGGTACCCTTGCCAACAAAGATAGAACGATTTACAATACGCCGCTCGACTTTCATTGACAAAGACTCGCACGAGCATTTTGAAATTCGCACGCACAACCGTCTGATTGATGTACTTGATCCAGATTCCAAGACGATTGATATGCTGATGCGGCTAAACCTGCCAGCGGGTGTGGATATCGAGATTAAAATCTAAATTTGTGATTTCGTCTAACCGGTCGGACTAGTCGGACAAAAAGACTGGTCGGACCAGTTAGCCTGAATAGGCAGCGCAAGAACGGCTCTGTTCGTAGGCCCCACAACCCTGTGTGCCGCGGCAGGCCGATTGACTGCGCTGTGACCGAGATGATGCAGCCAAGCCCGGCTGACAGTCTCGAAAAATCTTTAGAAGGAGAAAACCGAGCATGTTGAAAGGGCTGATTGGCAAGAAGATCGGCATGACCCAGATCTTCGATGAGACCGGTGCTGCTTTGCCGGTAACTCTGATTGAAGCTGGGCCTTGCTATGTAACGCAGGTACGCCTTCCAGAGAAGGAAGGCTACGCAGCGGTGCAACTCGGATTCCAAGAGGCAAAACCCAAGCGTCTGACTTCAGGCGAACTGGGCCATCTCAAGAAAAACGAATTGCCGCCTCTGCGTTTTTTGCGCGAGTTTCGCATCAAGGATGCTGAATACAAGGTCGGTGACAAGGTCACGGTCGAGGTCTTCGGTGTCGGCGAACGCGTGGACGTGGTAGGCACCAGCAAAGGCAAAGGTTTTGCCGGTGTGGTCAAGCGCTACCATTTCGCGGGTGGACCGAAGACGCATGGCGCCTCGGACCGTCTGCGCGCCCCCGGCTCGAACGGTGCGACGACGACACCTGGTCGTGTATACAAGGGCTCGCGCCGCCCTGGTCACCTGGGTCACGAACGCGTGACTTCACAGGGCCTGAAGGTCGTCCTGGTGGACGCGGAGCGCAACCTGCTCGGCGTCACTGGCGCGGTCCCCGGATCCAAAGGCGGCCTGGTTGTGGTTCAGGAAGCGCGCAAGCAATAGCGCGGATGATGGGAGCATAGGTACCATGAAAGTAGACGTTCTCAACATGAAGGGTGAAAAGGTCAAGACGGTTGAACTTCCGGCTGAGATCTTTGAGGCCCCGGTAAACATAGATTTGATGCACCAGGCCTATATTCAGCAAATGGCAAATGCCCGCCTGGGTACAAGCAAAACCAAGACCCGCAGCGAGGTTTCTGGCGGAGGTAAAAAGCCGTGGAAACAGAAGGGGACCGGTCGGGCCCGCCAGGGTTCCACGCGCGCTCCGCAGTGGGTCCATGGTGGCAAGATCCATACGCCCCGCCCTCGCAAATACACGCAGCACATGCCGCTGAAGATGCGTCGCGCTGCGCTGCGTTCGGCACTGACGGCCAAGGCGGCTGAGTCTGGCCTGGTGGTAGTGGATGAATTGGTTCTGTCCGAGCCGAAGACCCGCCTGATGGCGCAGGCTCTGAATGTTCTGGTTGGCGATGCAACTGTCCTGATTCTGGTCGCTGAGAAGGACGCCAATTACGATGTAGTAGCACGCTCAACCAATAATCTCCCAGATGCCAGGTTACTGATGGCTAGTTATCTGAATATCCGGGACCTGCTTGGTTACGATAAACTCGTCATGCCGCTCAAGGCATTGGACGTTTTGAAGTCTTTTCTGGTGTAGGAGGGCAGCATGATAACTATTTATGATGTGCTTCGCCGCCCGCTTGTCACTGAGAAGTCGAACTATCAGACTGGCAAACTCCGCCAATATTCCTTCGAGGTCGCATCCGATGCTACCCGAACTTTGGTGAAGGACGCGGTTGAAAAATTGTTCGACGTAAAGGTCACGCGCGTCAATATTATGAATACGGCTGGTAAACGCAGCCGCCGCCGCAACCGGCGCCTGATGATTCGGGCTGCTGGTTTCAAGAAGGCGATTGTTACCCTGGCCGAGGGAAGCACCCTCGATTTTCTTGAAGGGGTGAAGTAATGGCTGTCAAAAAGTATAAACCCACGACGCCCGGCCAGCGGGGGATGACCGGATACACGTTCGAAGAGATTACCAAGTCCACTCCTGAGCGCAGCCTGATCATTCATCCGCGTAGACATGGAGGACGCGATACCTCTGGGCGCATCTCAGTACGCCATCGTGGCGGCGGGAATCGCCGTTATATTCGCATTTTGGATTTCAAGCGTAATAAGCAAAACATCCCGGCCAGGGTCGCGGCGATTGAATACGATCCTAACCGGACAGCTCGCCTGGCCCTGCTATTTTATGCCGACGGCGAGAAACGTTACATTGTCGCTCCGCTCGGAATCAAGGTCGGTGATACGCTCCTTTCCGGACCTCAGGCTGAAATCCGCCCTGGCAACAGTTTGCCGCTCTCGAACATCCCTGTCGGTACGCTGGTTCATAACATCGAACTTAAACAGGGCAAGGGCGGGCAACTCGTCCGCTCGGCGGGTGGTTCGGCGCAGGTGCTTGCTAAAGAAGGCGAGTATGCCCAGATTCGTCTGCCTTCGGGCGAAGTGCGCCTGGTGAGCCAGGTGTGCTACGCCACGATTGGTCAGGTTGGCAACCTGGACCACAGCAACATCAAGTTGGGTAAAGCCGGACGCAAACGTCACATGGGCATTCGCCCGACCGTGCGTGGTACTGCAATGTCACCGCGTGACCATCCGCACGGCGGTGGTGAAGGCCGCCAGCCGACCGGTATGCCCGGCCCGAAAACCCCGTGGGGCAAACCAGCCCGTGGTTACAAGACCCGTCGCAACAAGTCGACGGAGAAGTACATCGTGCGCCACCGCAGCAAGTCTAGCCGCTAGAGCGCTGAGAGTAAGCGAGGTAAGCAGATATGTCTCGTTCATTGAAAAAAGGGCCTTACATTGCCCCTAAACTGTTGAAGAAGATTGAAGCGATGAACCAGAAAGGCGAGAAGAAGGTCATCCGCACCTGGAGCCGCGCCAGTGTGATTTTCCCCCAAATGGTGGGACACACGATCGCGATCCATGATGGCCGCCGCCATGTGCCGATCTACATCACCGAAAATATGGTGGGTCATCGCCTGGGTGAATTTGCGCCGACGCGGTTATTCCGTGGCCATACGGCGGCTGAGAAGTCGTCGAAGCCGTCGAAGCCGGCGTAGGAGTATAGAGATGACTCATGATATTCGTGCTCAATTACGTTTCCTGTCCATCTCGGCCCAGAAAGTACGTTTGGTTGTTGATTTAGTGCGCGGAAAAAATGCAGTGCAGGCAATGGAAATTCTGCGCTTCGCGCCCCAAAACGCGGCGTTGCCGGTTGGAAAACTTCTGGCTTCTGCCGTTTCCAATGCCGAGGAGAACTTCGGTGTCAGCCGCGACGACCTGTTCGTTGCTAAAATCTTTGCCGACGAAGCGCCCACCCGTAAATGGCGCCGTTTCGGGGCACGCGGTCGCTTCAAGCCGGTCCTGCGCCGTTCATCGCACGTAACTGTTGTCCTACGCGAACGCGAGATTGCTTGACCGGCAAAGAAAGGACGAAGGAGATCTTATGGGTCGCAAAGTTCATCCGATTGGTTTTCGCCTGAATGTCACTCAGGACTGGCGTGGCCGCTGGTTCGCTGAAGGTGCTCAATACCGTGAGCAATTGTTGCAATACTTCGCTATCCGCGACATGCTCTACAGAGAATCCGGCCGCGCGGGTGTCTCTCGTATTGATGTGGAGCGCTATCCCGGTAAATTGAAAGTGGCTGTGTTTACTGCCAAACCGGGCATCCTGATCGGTCGCAAAGGCGAAGGCATCAAGAAAGTCCGTG
>JAPLGV010000323.1 GCA_026389975.1 Chloroflexota bacterium | reverse complement strand
CGGGAGCGGCGCAAGTACCAGGTCGAGAGCGTTTCGACGAAGGCTTCGATGGGCCGGGTCGCGCCCGGTACATCGTAGGTCTCATAGGCCGTCGTAACATCACGGACAAGGGTATTGAGAGATGACAAAAGCCACCGGTCAAGCGAGGAGACCGTGGACGATTGACCGTGGACCGTTGTCTGCCGTCCACCGTCCATCGTCGGTTTCCACTGATCCAAGTTTGCATACGTGACGAAGAATGAGTAAACATTCCAGAGCGTGAGCGTGAAATTCTTGACCACATCCGTCACCATGCTGGGTGCGAAGCGGCGCTCGGCATTGGGAGGGGCGGAGGTATAGAAATACCAGCGGAAGGCGTCCGCGCCGGATTCGTTGAGCACATCCCAGGGTTCGATAAAGTTACCGCGGCTCTTGGACATTTTTTGCCCGTTGGCGTCTACGACCAGGCCGAGACAGATAACGTTCTTGAAGCTCGGCTTGTCAAAGAGCAGGGTGCTGATGGCATGCAGGGTATAGAACCAGCCGCGCGTTTGGTCAACGGCTTCGCAGATATAGTCGGCCGGGAACTGGCTCTCGAACTTTTCCTTGTTCTCGAAAGGATAGTGCCACTGCGCCACCGGCATCGAACCCGAGTCAAACCACACGTCAATCAGGTCGGGAACACGCGTCATCTTGCCGCCGCATTTGGCGCAGACCCAGGTGACGTTGTCCACGTGCGGGCGGTGCAGGTCGAGACCGGCGAGGTCGCGCCCGGCTTTCTCGGAGAGTTCCTTCACTGAGCCAACGCATTCACGCTGCTTGCAATCCGGGCATTCCCAGACCGGGAGTGGCGTGCCCCAATAACGCTCGCGACTGAGCGCCCAGTCAATGTTGTTGGCGAGCCAGTTGCCGAAGCGGCCTTCCTTGATGTGCTCGGGCACCCAGTTAATTTGCTGGTTGAGTTCCACCAGCCGGTCCTTGAAGGCGCTGGTGCGGATGTACCAGGACTCGCGGGCATAGTACAGCAGGGGCGTGTCACAGCGCCAGCAGAAGGGATAGGTGTGGGTGTACTTTTCGGACCTGAACAAAAGGCCGCGCTTGTCCAGGTCAGCGATGATGGCCGGGTCGGCGTCCTTGACGAAAACACCCCGCCAGGGCGTGATCTGCGGCAGGAATCCGCCATCCGGGCCGACGGTCATCAGCACGGGCAGATCGTATTTTTTGGAAACCTCCAAATCGTCCGCGCCGAAAGCCGGGGCGATGTGGACCAATCCTGTGCCATCCTCGGTGGTGACAAAGTCGCCCAGCACCACATAATGCGCCGGTTTCTCCAACGGCATGAAGGTGAACAGCGGGTGGTATTTTGTGCCCTTCAATTTCTTGCCCTTGAAACGTTCCACCACCTTGACTTCTTCTCCACGGAAGACTTTTTCCAGCAAGGCTTCGGCCAGGATGAGACGCTCCTTCCCGCCTTCTGGAATGGCGCGTTCCACCGTTACATACCCGACCTCCGGCCCGGCCGCCACGGCCACGTTGGCTGGCAGCGTCCAGGGCGTGGTCGTCCAGATCAGGAGAGAGGTGCCGGGCTTGTCCACCAGCGGCAGGCGG
>JAPLGV010000383.1 GCA_026389975.1 Chloroflexota bacterium | reverse complement strand
TGGGCTGATATGCAATAAATGGGAAACAAAAAAAAGCAGGATGGCTCCGCCCAACACAATCAGCACTCTCTGAGCATTTCTTCGATCATTCAATGCCTCAGCAGGATCCAAGAGCATCACAGCTTTCATCTTGCGCGGTCGGACAGCCAGTTCACGCCGGAAAAGAAAACGCAAGAGGAATAATGCTGTCAGCCAGACGACAACAACGATCGGTAAAGAGTAGATGAGAAAATCATTGAATGAGAGCCCGGCCGCAGAACCGATGATGATATTAGGCGGATCGCCGACCAGAGTCGCCACCCCGCCGGTATCGGAAAGTAGTGCCTCGGCCAAAAGAAAGGGCGTAGGGTTGATGCCGAGAATTTCACATATCAGGATGGTTACAGGTGCAATCAAGATGATCGTGGTGACGTTATCGAGAAACATCGAAACCACGGTCGTGACTGTACCAAGTAACACCAACAAGCGGACTGGATGTCCCTTGGATAACTTGCCTGCCCATACTGCCAGGTACTGAAAGAAACCCGTTGGCTCAAGCAGGGCGACCAGGATCATCATGCCCAACAGCAGACCCAGGGTATTAAAATCCACTGCGGCCAGGGCTTGGGATTCCGAATAAAACCCGAGCAATTTCCCTAAACCCACCATCAGAGCCGCCCCGACAATCCCGACAATCATGCGGTTGATTTTTTCGGAGAAGATCAAGCCCAAACTGACGAGGAAGATCAGACTGGACAAAATCGCAGCGAGGATCATCATTTACTCCTTGACCACATCGAAAGAATGGCTGCGCCAATATCGACAAGGGAGACAATGCCTACCAGTTCTCCAGTTGCGGTTGTCACCGGTAAATCATTTATTTTATTCTGAAGCATGATGGCATAAGCGCGCAGCAAGCCGCTATCTTCCTCAATGGTCATTACTGGCTGCATGAGGCTCGTGACAGGTTTGGTGAGTAATTTGGGCGCCGGCCGGGTTGTTTCAACTGCCCCGAAGTCGTGAACGAAGTCAAAGTCCGCAACCAAATGGATGAAATCGGGCATTTCCAGGGCGAGCAGGTCGCTTAATCGGACCACGCCAATCGGCTTGCCCTGTTCGTCCACGACCGGCAGGATCCCCACGTGCTTTTCGACAATCACCGCTGCTGCTTCGCCGATCGTTGTTTTTACCGGAATGGATACTACATTCTTTTTCATATACTCTTTAATTTTCATATTGCCTCCAACTAATATTGAGAATCACTGCTTCTATAGTTCTCCGGAAATCGCACTGATGACTTTCTGCCAGGTTTCCACCACGGTCTGAGAGCCTTGTCCCCCTTTACGATTCTCAATCTGCCGGATTTCTTCAACCAGATCACGACGTAATGCCTCGAATCGGTCGACGCTCATTGAAAGTAAAACCTTACATGTATCCAAGTCCTGGACTTGTGCGAATGCCTGGCGCAAATGGGGTAAACATAAGCCATCAGATGAGGCCAGTGCTTTCTGCATTGTGTCCTCTTGAAAAGACATCGTTAATACTTCCAGCCCGTTATGGGCGAAATTCTCGCTCATTCTGCAAGCTGGACAAGGCAGGCTGGGAGACAAGGCTTGC
>JAPLGV010000431.1 GCA_026389975.1 Chloroflexota bacterium | reverse complement strand
TTTCCCGCGAGAAGATCGGTCCTTGCCAGTACATGCCCTCGATATATTCCCGTTCGAGGGTGCGTCCCCTGCCGGGATTGATGTCCAATCGTCCGAATTCCCCGATCACATCAAAAACCTCTCCAAGCATCTTGGCCAGCTTGGGGTCATAACAGATGGTTTCTGCCAGGTGGGCGAGCGCCTCTTTTCCTTCGAGCGGAAACTTCCATTTCTCCAGTTCGTTCAAAATAAAGGGATACGTTTCTTCCAGGTTCTGGCGCAGGCGCATGGCATTCCCGCCGAAGGTGACAAACCGAATTCCCTCCTTGTAGATCGTGTGAAAGATCAAAGCCATGGTTACAGTACCATCGCCGGCGTTTTCGTGCTGGCTCCACAGAAGCTGGCGCAGATACATGGCGCCCATATCCTCGTCGCGGTCAGGAAGTTGGATGATGCGCCGGGCAATCACCGCTCCGTCATCCAGGAGCTCGGGTTTTCCAATTTTGGACTCCTTTTCGATGAGCACATTGTGGTGAATCGGTCCTAGTGTCGGCCGGATGGCAGCGACAATCTTCTCAATCCCGTCCTGCATCCCCTGATAGGTGCGGGGTTGGAAAACAATGCCGGGTCTTTGCCGTTCGATTTTTTTACTCGCCATTTTGAACGCCTTTGATCGGGGTGGATCCCATTACCTTGACTTTCCTTAGTGTAATATAGTTTTTATTCTTGAGCAGGTTATTGTGTATGGAATTAAATCTTAGCGCCGATACCCGAGCACGGTCAGGATTTGATGTGCAAGAAGAAATGTTGTGATATCATAAGTCAGTCTGTTATCGTTCCCGTTAGCGTTCCCGTAAACACAAACATGATAACAAAAACCAGGAGGCTTGTCAATAAAAAGGAGCTGATATGTACTTCGATCTTCCCCTGGAACAACTCAAGACCTACCAACCCGCCCGCCAGGAACCGCCCGACTTCGACGCCTTCTGGCGGTAAACGCCGGCGCAGACGCGGCATTTACCTCTGGAGGCTCATTTCGAGCCGGTGGACTTTGGCCTGCAGACCGTTGAGACTTTCGATGTGACCTTCAATGGCTACGCCGGACAGCCGGTCAAGGGTTGGCTGCTCCTGCCCCGCCACCGTTCCGGACGCCTGGCCTGCGTCATCGAAACCATCGGCTATGGCGGCGGACGCGGCTTTCCCCTGGACTGGCTGCTGTGGAGCAGCGCCGGTTATGCCCACCTGGTGATGGACACCCGTGGCCAGGGTAGTTTCTGGCAACAGGGCGATACGCCCGACCTGCCGGTGGACGGTTCCAGCCCCCATTTTCCCGGCTTTATGACGCTGGGCATCCTGGACCCGAAGACTTATTACTATCGCCGCCTCTTCACAGACGCGGTGCGGGCAGTGGAAGCCGCGCGCCGCCATCCGGTGGTGGATGCGACCCGCGTGGCGGTGACCGGTGGCAGTCAGGGCGGCGGGATTACCCTTGCAGTGAGTGGGCTCGTGCCGGACCTGGCCGCCGTCATGCCGGATATGCCATTCTTATGCCATTACCGCCGCGCTGTCGAGATCACGGATAATGCTCCTTACTCCGAGATCGCTTATTACTGCAAAATCCACCGCGACAAGATCGAGACGGTCTTCAACACCCTATCCTATTATGATGGCGTCAATTTCGCCGTGCGGGCCAAAGCCCCGGCTCTCTTTTCCGTTGCCCTGATGGACAGCACTTGCCCGCCGTCCACCGTCTTTGCGGCCTACAATCACTACTCCGAGCCGAAGCAGATCAAGGTCTGGCAGTTCAACGACCACGAAGGGGGTGAAACCTATCAAGCGATTGAAAAGGTGAAGTTTTGAAAGGAACTATCAAAGCAGTGATAACGGTTTAGCCTGCGTTTGGGATGTAGACTGGCCTGTGGACAAAATGGGCAAACAGGAGGGCGGCGAGCAGTCGCCCGATGGCGGAAGTGACAAAGATGGCCGTATATCCCCACTGCGTGACCATCCAGCCACCCACTACCGCACCGGCTGCCAGCGCCAGAGTGACGAAGATCTGGTACATAGCCGAGTAGCGGGCCCGCCCTTGCTGGGGAGTGATTTCTAGAAGCAGATTGAATGATGCCAGGCTGTAAGCTCCCCACAAGGCTCCACCCAGGATGTTGATGGGGATGATTTGCCAGGGTTCCCTGGTGAATACCCATGCTAACGGCAGGATGGGAATGAGCAGGCCGCTGATCAGTTGCAGTCGATGTGCCCCCCAACGGTCGGCTAGCTTGCCGAGTCTTCTCTGCACCAGAAGGCTGGACACGGTAGAGGTGATGCTGGCGATCCCGACCATAGGGGCGCTGGCCTTCAGGTTCTCCACCATGTAAACGTTGAAGAATGGGCCGGGAATGTTAAGGAAAAAGTTCCACACAACGGCAGTGGTGATCAGGGCTGGAAGGCCAGGCAGTTTCCGCAGGTCCCGTAAGAGAACAGGCAGATCCAGTGGCGGGCGCGTCTGGGGTACGATCTGCCCGGCAGGATCATGCAGTCGAGAAAATGAAAAGGTGGAGGCGATCCCAAGTCCAAATGCCAGCGCCATGGCCAGCTGGTATCCCTTCGGCTGGCCTAGGTGGGTGATCAACACGCCGACCAGGAGCACCGTGAACATGCCGGCGATCCCCATGATGAAATTGCGCGAGCCAAAATAGCGGCCGCGTCCCTCCATCGGGACGATGTCAGCCGCGAAGGAAAGCCAGGCCGGGAAGGCCAGGTTGCCAAAAGCATCGCGGGTGATGGAAAGCGCCATGGCGGTCAAAGCCAGCGCCTCGCCGTTCAACCCGAAAGGAATCAAAGCAATTAAAAGTATGGCGAGGCGTGCGATACCGCCACCAAAGAGGAGTGTGATTTCCCTGCGATGGTTGAAGCGCTCAACCAGCATTGCACCGGGCAACAAGAGTAACGTTGCACTTAAACTGGATAATGCGCTCATGATCCCGATCTGGGCGCGTGTGGCCCCCAGTGCCAACACGTACAAAGTTATGTAGGTGATAATGATATTGTCGCTTGCCGACGAGAATAGACCATCGTACCAGAACCAGCGCAGGTTTTGCTGTGTCTTTTCCGGCAGTGCCAAAGTCCAATCACCGCCGGTCACCAAATGTGAAAACGACCGGCCTAAACGACCCCAGATTTTGACGGGAGAAGAAACCCACTTTGGCATACGAGTTGACAATTATCCTTGTAATTTCACTTGCAACATCTGGACCAGCCCCATGCGCTGACCGCAGTTCTTTAAAGCGAAGGATTGTATCATACCAACGATCTCTGTTTCGCTCATATCGCAGAACTACTCGGCGAAAGCAGGGTGCAATATCTGGGTTAGGTTGCCATCCTGATATCCAACAGCTCCCACAACTCCCGCCGCCACTAGCCGAGGTGGCGTTCGCGAAGCACATCGTACCCGCAGGGTATACCCTAGGGGTACCAGCTGCACAGCGCCACACCTGCACTGCACGAACGCACACCGTCCCGGTGCTATACCGGGGGTGCGGTGCAAGTGTGCCGCAGACATGAGTCTGCGGCGCTGGTTCGTTGGATTCTTGCCATTTTTTCTTTCGAACCTTAAAAACTTAACGCCCATGTGAAAACCGCCCTCCCGCTTCCTTC
>JAPLGV010000164.1 GCA_026389975.1 Chloroflexota bacterium | reverse complement strand
GGGCGGGCGACGCCTTCATTGCCGGCTTCCTCTACGGCAAGCAGGCGGGCTGGGATCTCGCTCGCACGGCGACGTTCGCGACGGCGACGGCAGCGTTCTGCGTCACCGCCATCGGAGCCACCGCCGGTATTCCAAATGCAGATACTGTTTCGCGTTTTATCAAGGAGAACACCCTATGCCGGAGTTACTCAAACCACCCTATCTAAAAAGGGACGAAACGCGCGGTGATTATCAGGTTTGGATAGTTGATGGCGCATACGTGCGCGGGCACATTGATGAGGAGTTCACAAATTTCGGCCAACACTACCAGTATCCGTACATACCGGAGAAGGAATTCTGGATCGACAAGGAAGCCGAGCACGATGAGCGCGCCTTCTTCATCGACCACTTGCTGGTGGAGCATGACCTCATGGCGAAAGGCGCATCCTATGGCGATGCGCTCACACAGGCCGACCGGGTTGAGCGCAAAGAAAGGCGGCGAGCCGGGGATGTGCGCAAGGTAACGCATCAAGGGAAGGAGCTGCCGGATGCCAGCGCAGTGCACGAGCGCTTATGGAAGAAGCTGAAGAAAGGTGTAAGTGTATGGATCGTGAATGGCCTGCTGGTGCGAAGCGCGTTCGACATTGACTTCACGGAAGGCGGTCATGACCACGTTTATGAATTCGTTCCCAAGGGTGAGGTCTGGATCGACGATGCCATTGAGGAGCAGGAAAGGGGGTTTGTACTGCTGCACGAGTTGCACGAACGGAATCGTATGGCAGAAGGGTTGCTCTACGACAAAGCACACGCCGAGTCCAGCCGCCTGGAATTCCGCTGCCGCCACCATCCTGATGAACTACATGATGCCCTGGCGACCGAAGGCTGGACATGATCTGGAAATTAATGACTGATGTTACGCACCGTCCCGCAGGTTTATTCTACGGACAGGCTTGATTCCAGACAACCTGCGGGACGTTCTGCGTAAGGTGAGGTAATAACATAAAACCCGGCTGTGAAGCCGGGTTTCTGTTTGGTTATGCAGGCTGCGGGGTGCCGCTCTTCTTGGGGAACGGGGGCGGGAAGATTTTCTCGAACTCTTCGCGCGTCAGCGTTTCCACCTCGAGTAGTTTATTGGCCACCGCGTCCAGTTCTTTGCGATATTTTTTCAGGATCGCAAGCGCCTGTTTATAGGAATCATCCACCAGCTTGCGGACTTCGCGGTCAATCTGTTCGGCAACAGCCTCGGAATAATCGCGCTGCTCGGAGATCTCGCGGCCCAGGAAAATGAGTTCCTCCTTCTGGCCATAAGTCATCGAACCGAGTTCAGTGCTCATCCCGAAGCGGGTGACCATGGTGCGGGCAATTTTAGTAACGTTCTCCAGGTCATTGGAGGCACCCGAGGTAATATCGTCGAAGACCAACTGCTCGGCTGCGCGGCCGCCGAGGAACAGGGCCAATTGCGCCAGCATTTTCTTGCGTGAAGTGAGCGTGCGATCATCGGTCGGGCGGTTCCAGGTTAACCCGCCAGCCTGTCCGCGTCCGACAATGGTGATCTTTTGCACCGGGTCGGCTTCGGGGATGGCATTGATGACCACTGCGTGGCCCGCTTCGTGGTAAGCAATAATGCGTTTTTCTTCTTCACTGATCAGCCGGGACTTGCGTTCGGGTCCCATGATCACGCGCTCAATCGCTTCTTCCAGTTCAGGCTGGCCAATCGCTTTCAAGTTGCGGCGGGCCGCCAGGATGGCGCCTTCATTGATCAGGTTTTCCAGGTCCGCGCCGACGAAACCGGGCGTGCCGCGCGCAATGCTGCCCAAATCCACACTGGGTTCGAAGGGCTTGCCGCGCGCATGGACTTTCAGAATGGCCTCGCGGCCGCGCATATCCGGACGGTCGAGGGTGATGCGGCGGTCGAAGCGACCGGGACGCAGCAGGGCCGGGTCAAGGATGTCGGGACGATTGGTGGCGGCCACGACGATCACGTTCGTGTCGGTATCGAACCCGTCCATCTCGACCAGCATCTGGTTGAGGGTCTGCTCGCGCTCGTCGTGCGAGCCGCCCAGACCGGCGCCGCGCTGCCGTCCAACGGCGTCAATCTCATCTACAAAGACGATGCAGGGTGAGTGGCGTTTGGCCTGTTCGAACAGGTCACGCACGCGGCTGGCACCCACGCCGACGAACATTTCCACGAACTCCGAGCCGGAGATCGAGAAGAAAGGTACACCCGCCTCGCCCGAAACGGCTTTGGCGAGCAGGGTTTTCCCTGTACCGGGAGGGCCGACCAACAAGACGCCCTTTGGAATGCGCGCACCCAATTGGATGAACTTCTGCGGTTCCTTCAGGAACTCGACCACTTCTTTCAGTTCTTCCTTGGATTCATCTATGCCGGCCACATCCTCAAATGTTACCGTGGGATGTTCGCCGCTGAACATGCGCGCCTTGGATTTGCCGAAGGCCATCGCCGCGTTGTTGCTGCCCTGCGCCTGGCGGAAAATGAACCAGAACAGTCCGCCAATCATAATGACCGGCAGAATAATATATGCCAGGTTCAATATGCCAGCCCAGGAACTGGGCGGAGTGACTTCGATGGTCACATTTGCAAGCTGTTCGGGCGTTACGCCAAACGCCACCAATTGCGAGACGAGGGTTGTCTCAGGCTCTTTGCGTGCCGTCTGTTCGATCGGACTGCTGCCACCAGAAGAAATCACCAGTAAACTGTTGTCATCCTTGACAACAATGCGCGTGATTTTGCCATCCTGGATCTGCTGTGCGACCTGGCTGATGGTCAATGGCCCTTGTGCATTCGGCTGTTGCTTAACGTTAAAGTAGACCATCGCCACGATCGCAATGAACAGCAAGAGATAGATCATGTAGGACTGATTACGTGAATTCACATGGACCTCCTGTCCGTGGGTTTAGATTATACCAACCTATATACGTCTCTGCCAGATTCGAGGAATATGTTATATAAAGTTCTAATAAATTCATCATCTTTATCCGAATTGCTACCCGTCAGTAAGCAGAAAGGGCGCGGAGTCTAGGGGAATCTCTTTGAAATAGGAAGATATGGGGGTGTTGGGCGGGCGAAGCCCGCCCAACACCCCCATTTTTCCGCCTTACCGCGCTAATTCCCAAAGAGCCGTAACAGATGGAAAGATGGGAGGGTGTTAATTGTGGTAAACTTAATCTGACAGGTGGCAGCATATGACCGAAAAAAACACAAAGATGATCCTCTGTATTGAAGACGAACAGGAAATGATAGACCTAATTCGCCTGATCCTCAGCCCCCGCGGGTTCGAAATCCGTGGTGCCAATGGCGGTAAAGAAGGTCTTGAA
Organism: Chloroflexota bacterium; assembly: GCA_026389975.1. GTDB lineage: Bacteria > Chloroflexota > Anaerolineae > Anaerolineales > Villigracilaceae > UBA877. The sequence continues at coordinate 3,413 of JAPLGV010000164.1, read as the reverse complement.
ATCATCCGCAAGGACCATCCCGATCTGGTCCTGCTCGACTTGATGATGCCTGAAATGGACGGATGGGAAGTCTATCAACAAATGAAAGCAGGCGAGGCCACCAAGAATATCCCGGTCATCGTCGTCACCGCCAAAGCCCAGAGCATAGACAAGGTGCTCGGCCTGCACATTGCCAAAGTGGACGATTTCATTGTTAAGCCGTTCAGCCCGCAGGAATTATTGACCAGCGTAGATAAAGTGCTTGAACGAAAGCAAAACGCCTGAGCCAATCCGACCGGAACGGGGCGCACCAAACGCCCCGTTTTCATATTCATTATGAAGACAATCCACCTCGAAAATAAAAACCAACCGCTTCCATCGCCGTTACACGCCCTCTACTGCGACAGTTTCCTGTGCCGTTTGCGCGGCCTGATGTTCCGTTCCAGCCTCGCACCAGATAAAGGACTGCTGCTCGTCGAGGCACGCGAGAGCCGTCTCGAAACTGCCATCCACATGCTGTTCGTTTTCATGGACCTGGCGGTCATCTGGATCAATTCCGAGAAGGTTGTCGTGGATACCGTCCTGGCGCGCGCCTGGCGGCCAGCCTACACTCCACACCAGCCAGCCAGATATATCCTGGAAATCCACCCGGACCGGCTAAACGAATTCAAAATCGGGGATCGTGTAGAGTTCCAAAATGTATAAACAAATCGCCGCCCTTATCCTGGTTTTCCTCCTGATAATTTCAGCAAGCCCAGTCTCCGCCCAAACCCCCACCCCACCACCCGGCCCTATCTACATCGTCCAGGAGGGTGACACATTGTGGGATATTGCCATCCGCTTCAACGTCAGCCTGACCGACCTTCAGAACGCCAACCCCCAATCCTCACAAAACATCTACGTCGGCAACCAACTGGTCATTCCCGGCCTGGAAGAACTAAGCGGCACATTAATTACCTCGCCGGTGCCTTTTGGCGAAACACTCCGCAGCCTGAGCCGCCAGTATCGTATGGACCCCGCGGTCTTGCGCAAACTCAACCACATCGTCAGCCCAACCGAACTCTATACGGGCTACGGCCTGGTAGTGCTGCAACAGGAGAACCAATCCGCCTGGGCTGCCCGCTCCAGCCTTGGAAAGGGCGACACTTTGCTAGAACTGGCTGTCAGGGGCGGCAGCGATCCCTGGACTGTCGCCCAGATCAACGGTCTCGCGGGATCTTATGCCGGTTTGCCCGGTGACGTGCTTTATCTCCCCTCCGGCGCATCCACCGCCGCCCCCACAGGTCTTCCTGCATCCATCGCCTCAGCCGAAGTGGACCCGTTGCTGATCACTCAGGGAGCAACCGTCCAGGTCGTAGTCACGGCGGCCCAGCCGGTCACTTTGAGCGGTCTACTGGTGGATCATCCCCTGCACTTCTTCCCGCAGGATGACGGTTCCCAGGTGGCGCTGCAAGGCATCCATGCCATGCTGGAACCAGGTCTGTACCCGCTGCGGATTGACATTACCCTCTCGGACGGCTCGGTGCAGTCCTTCGAGCAGATGGTGCTGGTCGCCTCCGGGAACTATCAGCCCGAAACCATCAATGGAGTTGAGCCATCCACCATTGACCCGGCCGTCACTGAACCGGAAGACGAGTGGCTGCTCGCGCTGGTCACACCCGTCACGCCCGAAAAATACTGGCAGGGGATGTTCCAACTGCCAGTGGACAGTCAATACTGCGTGCGCTCGAATTATGGAAATCGCCGTACCTATAACGGCGGGGCACTCCAGTCCTTCCACACCGGAATTGACTTCGGTGTCTGCTCCGATACGCACCCGTTCGACATCTACGCTCCAGCCGACGGCGTGATCGTATTTACCGGTTTCCAGACCGTGCGCGGGAACGCCACCATCATTGACCACGGCCAGGGAGTTTACAGCGGCCTGTATCACCAGGCAGAAATTTACGGTTCCGTCGGTGACCACGTCACAGCGGGCCAATTGATCGGTAAAATCGGCGATACCGGGCGCGTCACCGGCAAGCACCTGCACTGGGAAGTGTGGGTCAATGGCATCCAGGTCAACCCGACCCAGTGGCTGAACGAAATCTTCCCTCACTAATTGTCGATTCTCTGGGAATTTCCCTGGCAATGAAAATCCGCAACACCAACTTCCGCATCCGCGCGACTCTGCTCTACGGACAGAAAAAGGTACCGATGAAGAGGCTCTTCGCCGCCAGCGCTGCCCTGCTGACCATCAGCCTGCTGCTGATCTCCTGCGGTGTGGCTCCATACGAATGCACCGACCCGCTGGGCTGCCTGGAAATTTCTCCCGGCAGCCCGGTTGTCGTTGGCGCGCTGCTGACGGTCTACGGCAACCAGGGCGGGAGCGGGTTGCAGGCTTTGGACGAGATTGAAAAAGCCATCGAAGAAACCGGCCAAATTCTCGGCCATGACATAGAACTTACCTGGCAGGGGACCGATTGCACCGAGGAGAACGCCCGCCTCTCCGCCGCGCTGCTCGCGCGTACCTCGAACCTGCTCGCCGTCATCGGGCCGACCTGCGCCGCCGACGCGCTCATCGCCCTCCCCATCCTCGAAGATGCCGGCCTGCCTGTAATTTTCCCCTCTCCGAGTGCAACGGACGCCTTCCGGCGGCTGGTTTCCGCCATCCAACAGGCCGCCATCCGGCAAACGGACGGCACGCTCGTCATACCGGGAACAGCCTTGCAGCAGGCAATTCAAGACCAGCCATAGAAAAAAGAGTGGTAGTCACCCGTAAGTGACGAGCAGTCTCGCAACCCGGAAAGGTTTCCAGGATAAACACTTTTCCAATACGAATTCACGCCCCCCCACGCAGAGCTTTCACAAAGTCCATTGACAAACAAAAAAATGATTGTGTCGTTGCGAACCGCTGAAGGCGGTGAAGCAATCCCCAAGCCGGTGAGGAGACTGCTTCGTCGGGCAAAATACGCCCTCCTCGCAGCGACTCGCAACTTTGTGAAAACCGTGCCCCCCACAACTCCGCCCACGACTCCGCCCTTGACCATTTGATGATTCTGTATAATAATCTTCTGTTTAATAACCTTTGTGCAATAAGAATATTCACACCGCATCTGTTCAATCAAACCCAGTAATTGTGGTTGGTTCAGGCAAGGTGATGAGAGGATTGTATTCCCACTGCTTACAGGGTACTGCACAAAGATGTGAACCCAAATTGCTGTAATTACCCGTATTTTGATCGTTCAAAGTTCAGATATTTATGCAAGAAGCAGTAGGTTTCGAATATTATCTGAAGGAGGTGGTTTAGAAACTCGCGCAAGCCTGGTCGGCTTACACTGTGCATACTGTTCAAACTAGCCAATTCTCTGGAGGAGAAACCCATGAAACGTTTATACTTTACCCTTTCTGTACTGATGGCCGCCAGCATGATTCTGGCCGCCTGCGGCCCCGCC
>JAPLGV010000275.1 GCA_026389975.1 Chloroflexota bacterium | reverse complement strand
ATTATGTAATTAAAGCCAGTGTCGAACTCATACATGCCATCTGCATACTGGTACTGGATGGCGCGCAGTTGAGATTTCTTGAGATCATCTGGCATATTGAAAATCCTTTATAGACTGGTCTACATTACAAACTTGTTTATATAATACCTCCCCCGCTACTATTTGTCAAGAGGAATCAAACAGAGGAATCAAAACAGAGGAATCAAAAAAAGGCAACATCCTGTTGCCCTTTCCCGGAGTCACAGAAACTAGATCCGCTGAATCGTCACCTGTTCCGACTCGATGACGAATTCCCAGCGTCCCAACTCAGCGAAGTTGTAGACCAGTTCCAGGCGCGTCGGCGTGCGCTCGACGGACTCGAGTTTGATGGCCCGTTTCGGCCCGAAGGTGATGAGTTTCTCGTCCCAATCGCCCTGCTCCTCGGTGTTGAAACCGGCAGGAGGCCCGAAAAGACGCTCGATGCCGGTCTCATCCAGCAGCAGGCGCAGGATGGCCTCCGGCGCGTCCATGCTCCACAGCAGGCTGGCAGTGGCCTGTTCCTCCACCGCCTGGATGCGCTCTTCCTCGGTCAGCTCCCATTGGACCGGCGACCAGATGGTTGGCAAATCGTCCACGTACAGGGTTTGGGGGTCAATGATGGATGGCATCGTTTTCCTCTGCCGCGATTATACCCGCAAACAAAAAACGGCCTCAGGCGGCCGCTCTGGACATGGTTTCAGGGATGGGACCCGGTTCACCCAACCGCTCCTGCCACCAGCGCACGGCGTATACGAGACGCCGCACACGGGCTCGCGCGTACCACAGCGAGCACATTATGCGTTCCTTCCAGGTTGACGCGCTCCGTCTCCGGATCCGGTCCAGAAGCGAGGCTGATCTTCGCTGCGAGATGATAGACTAAGTCCACCCCATCCATGGCGCGCACAAGCGAGTTCGCATCCAGAATGTCGCCAGGGACAATCTCCACGTCTAGACCCTCGAGGGCAACGGGAATTTTACCCGGGCGGACGAGCACCCACGGGCGTTGCCCGTGTTCGAGCAGTTGCCGAACGAGGACATTTCCAATGTGGCCGGTGGCACCGGTGACAAGATGAAGAGTCATTTGAGATGTTAACCCCCAGGCACGGCAAGAGGCGCGCCGGGGAAACCGACCAACTTGTAGGTCACGCTGTAAGCGTGACCTACTTGTATAATTGAGGCATGAACTTCAGGCGGTATTACATCCCAGGCACAGCAGTCTTCATCACACAAGTTGTAGAAGGCCGCCGACTAGCATTTCGAGACCAAAAATCAGTTGCATTGCTGCGGATCATATTGCACAAAGTACAAGAACTGCATCCATTCACGATGCTGGGGTATGTTTTCCTACCCGATCATTTCCATATGATCATTCAGCCAACGGGAGAAAGCAACTTCAGCCAGATTATGCACTCGCTCAAGCCCAATTTCACGAAAGCCTATAAGAAAGCCATCGGTATTTCCTCATCACAGAATCTCAAATTCTGGCAAAAACGGTTCTGGGACCATGTCATCCGCGACGACCGCGATCTGGAAAACCACTTGCATTACATCCATTACAATCCGGTCAAACACGGGCTAATCACTGACCCACGCGCTTGGCTTAATAGCAGCTACATCGAATGGGAGAAACGCGGGTTATACCCCGAACCATTCGCCTGGGAGGAACCGAAAAATATTATGTGGGGAGAGTAGCTTGTAGGTCACGCTTGTAGGTCACGCTTTTAGCGTGACGGTTCCAGCAAAGTCACGCAGAATGCGTGACCTACATACTCTTGAAAAGCAAATCGTAGGTCACGCTTTTAGCGTGACAATTCCATGTAAAGTCACGTAAAATGCGCGACAAAAAAATTAATCCACCGTCAGCGTCTTGGACAGGTTCCTCGGGAAATCCGGGTCGAAGCCGCGCATCACGCTCATGTGATACGAGAGCAATTGCAGCGGCAGCACCGCCAGCAAGGATGCAATCTCCGGGGTGGACTTGGGCAAGACGATCAGGTCGCTGGCGTTCGCCCGCAGGCGGGCATCTTCTTCGCCGATGGCGATGGCACGCGCCCCGCGGCAGGTCACCTCATTGATGCCGCTGACAATGAGCGACACATCCAACGGCCCAGCGGCGAATAGGATCGGGAATCCCTTCGTCACCGCCGAGAGCGGGCCGCCCTTGACCGGCGTCAGTGGCAGGAACTTCACGGGAAAATCCGCGCGCGCCGTGAGCTTCTTGATCTCGCCGCCGATGCGCAT
>JAPLGV010000378.1:2275-4951 GCA_026389975.1 Chloroflexota bacterium | reverse complement strand
GAGATGCTCATCGCCGCCCGGGCTATGCAAGCCGGGCTGGCGGTGATCAAGCCCAAGCTGGTCGAGGGAAATTACCAGCCTGCGGGCAAGGTGGCCATCGGCACCGTCAAGGGAGACCTGCACGACATCGGCAAGAACCTGGTCGCCATCATGCTGGAAGGGGCCGGCTTCGAGGTCCACGACCTAGGCACGGACGTGCCTCCCGAGATATTTGTCGCTGCGGCGGAGGCGGCCGATATCATTGCCATCTCTGCCCTGCTCACGACCACCATGGCGAACATGAAAGCCGTCATCGAGAATCAACAGCAGGCGGGGAAGCGAGACAGGGTGAAAGTCATGATCGGCGGAGCGCCGATCACCGGGACCTATGCCCAGCAGATCGGCGCGGACGGGTATGCCCCCGACGCCAGCCGAGCGGTGGCGCTGGCCAGGTCGCTCCTGGCGTAAATTCAACCCATTTCTGGAGAGGCAGGAGGCTGGTTGGCCAGGACCCTATTACGTGGAGGGAAGATAGTTCTTTCTTAAAAAAGGACAAAAGGACAAAAGTATTGACAGTCATATAAATTTTTGTTATACTAACCGGGAACGTTCACGTAAACGTTATCGGGAGCGGTTCCGGTACCATTAACGAAAGCATCACGTGAAAGAGCATGGCCAACACAAAGCACGCCACGATTTATGATGTTGCTGAAAAGGCGGGGGTATCGATTCCGACAGTTTCGCGCGTCCTCAATAACCGCCCGGATGTCTCAGTGGAAACCCGCCAGCACATCCAGGATATTATCGATCAGATGGGTTACCAACCCTTTTCCAATGCGCGCGGCCTCGCCTCCAAGCGCACGTACACATTGGGTCTCGTAGCCGCTGATTTTTCAGATTTCTGGTTCTCCCAGGTTATCACTGGCGCAGAGAAAGAAGCTCACGAGCACGGCTATTACTTCATGCTGGGGAGTTCATCCTGTAATCCCGAAGATGAGCCAAAATTCCTCCGCTTGCTCACTGAACGCCATGTCGATGGGGTTCTGTTCATCCGCGCCAGCTGTGCGGATGAATCCGGACATCTCACCCGCCTGAAAGAATCGGGAATCCCGGTAGTCACCACCGGTAACTATCTACCCGAGTCGGGCCTTGCCATGGTGGATGTGGATAACATTGGCGGCGGGCGGAAAGCCACCGAGTACCTGCTCGGACTAGGCCACACCAGAATCGCCATGCTCAGCGGGCCGCCTGACTGGAGATCGGCCTGCGACAGGACGGAAGGATATCTGCAAGCCTTGCGAACGACCGGAATGCCGGCCAACCCAGACCTGATCATTGAGGGCACCTGGCTACACAAAAGCGGTTATCTCGGGATGAAGAGGCTCCTGGAAAATAAGACACCATTCACAGCAGTATTCGCCCAGAACGACCGCATCGCCAGGGGCGCCATCAGCGCACTGCATGAGGCCGGGCGACGCGTCCCAGAAGATGTTTCCATCATCGGTTACGATGATATCCCAGAGGCCGAGTTCTCCGACCCGCCTCTCACCACGATCCGGCAACCCATGGAGGAGATCGGCCGGGCGGCGACTCGCTTGTTGGTCCAGATAATTGAGGACGGCGAAGCCACCCCCAACCAAATCCTGTTCGATACAGAGCTGATTGTCCGTTCATCGTGCAGTCGCTTTGCCCAATAAAGAGGAGGTGCCTTGGGAATTGATCAACCATGCAGGCTTTTCACAATCAAACAACTACCATATTTCGGAGGATAAGAAAATGTCTAATAGAAAGTTATCGCGTCGAGAATTCCTGAAACTATCCGGCACGGTAGCAGCCGGTGCAGTCCTGGCGTCCTGCGCGCCAGCAACACCGACCGCTGCTCCGACCACCATACCCCCGACCCCAAAACCGGGGGAGACTGTGGCCCCCACCGCAGTCCCCACTGCAAAACCCATCACGGGCAACGTGGTGTTGATGGGCAACGCAGGTGAAATATCCCAGGCACAAATGGATCAGTTCGCGGCTGACAACCCTGGCATCACGATCGAGTTTCTCGTGGATGATCTGAACCGTTTCTTCGCCATGCTGGCCGCTGGCTCTGCGCTCGATATCAAACGCACCCAGGCCCCCATCATCTCCTCTTACCTGGCTCGCAAGCTGCTCTTGGATCTAACCTCCTACTTCGGGGCCAGCACGTTGACCAAAGTGGCCGATCTGGCATCCGTCAACAAGGGCTACTTTGCCAAGAGTGCCACCGAGGTTGGCGAAGGCAATATGTACGGCATGTGCAAGGACTTTTCGCCAGACATGACCCTGTGGGTGAACGATGCCTTGTTCGAGGCAGCCGGCGTCACCCCTCTGGATGACACCAAATCCATCACTTATGCCCAGTGGCACGATTATGCCAAGGAAGTCGCTGTGTTCGAAGGCCAGCGCATTGCCACCTGGGGTTTCGGCTATTCCGACAGCTGGATCGACCGCGGCTGGATGGCCATGCTGGCCGAGACAGGCAAGAGCCTCTATAAGAATGGGTTCAGTGCAGTCGACTTCGGGGATGACACCAAGGCGCTGGCCGATTACTTCTATACCGTGGCCAAAGAAAGACTCTGCGCCAACCCGCTGGACGCTAGCCCGAACGGGTGGGCCGGCGGTGACTTCACGGCCGCCATCCTGGCCACGATGCAATATGGCTACTGG
>JAPLGV010000378.1:0-2204 GCA_026389975.1 Chloroflexota bacterium | reverse complement strand
CTGCCCGCCCCCACTTGGAGCGGTGTTCACCTGGATCCGACCATCACCGGCACCGGCTGGGTCGTGATGGCCAATACCCAGATCCCGGACGCGGCCTGGAAGGTCTTCGAATGGTACATGGGCGGTCAGCCCTCCATTGACCGCGCAGGAAGCGGTTGGGGCGTCCCGGCCCTCAAGTCGCAGTGGGCTCTGATGCCGAACAACACTCCCTTCCAGAAGCAGGTGCAGAAGGTCCTGACGGGTGAACTGGCTGTCAACGATGTGGCCATGCAGTACAACCCGTTCCTGGGTGAAAACACATTCTATAATGCCTGGAACCTCCACCTGAACGAAGCTCTGACTGGCACCATCACCTTCGATGAGTTATGCTCCAAGGTCGAAAGTGATATCAACACAGCGATCTCTGAAGGTGTCTCGCGCCTGGGCTGATCCGGAGCCTGATGTTGCAAGTATGGGGAGGATGGAGGCAAGCCTCCATCCTCCCCTCTCCACTTAGTTTGATTTAATGGAGGAAGAATGGCTATCCCAGACAATGTTTCCGCTCCCCGTAAACCCCGCAGCTTGAACAGAGCCAAACGGAGATCCAGAACTTTCTACGCATTTATCACGCCCTGGTTATTGGGGTTAATCTTCCTGACCGTAATTCCTCTTATATTCGGCTTTGCGATCTCTTTGACCAACTATGACGGATTAAATCTATTCAGCGTAAAATTTATGGGTATTCAGAACTACACCCGGGCATTTTCCGATGAATATGTCGGTTTTTCCTTTGGACGTACTTTGCTTTGGACGGTGTTCAATTTGCCCCTCTCGCTGGGTCTTTCATTTCTCCTGGCGCTCATCCTGAACCAGGATGTGAAAGGGCGGGGTTTCTTTCGCACACTCTACTATCTCCCCAGTGTGATCCCGGCCGTGGCAGGCGTTACCATCTGGAAGATCATGCTCGACAAAAATAATGGGTTTCTCAATGGGGCGATCAACCTCTTCCACCCGGGTATTTCCGTCGGATGGCTGACCACCTATGCCTTGCAAGGGATGACCGCCATCGCTGTCTGGAGCGGTTTGGGAGGTGGCATGGTCATTTTCCTGGCCGGCCTGCAAAACATCCCGGATGAATTGGTCGAGGCAGCCAAGATTGACGGCGCCAATACCTGGCAGGTTTTTCGTTACATCACCCTGCCGCTCATGACGCCTGTCATCTTCTTCCAGCTCATCATGGGCTTGATCGGATCCTTCCAGCAACTGGTGTACCCGCTCCTGTTAGGAGCTGGCATTACCGGGGCACAAAACTACGCTGTGCCGCGCAGCATCTATCTTTTCATGATAAAAACTTACGAGGAGATTTTTGGAAACCAACGCTACGGGTATGGAACGGCTTTGCTTTGGTTATTAACCATCGGCGTCACGGTGTTGACGTTGGTCGTTTTCTGGTCACAAAAGTTCTGGGTATACCAAGGTGACAGCCCTGAAACAGGAGGCCCGTCATGAACACACGTGCAAAAGACCTGTTCTTAAAAAGGTTGAACCGGGGAGGCAGCTATGCGATCCTGATCGTTGTCGGCATCATGGTGATCACTCCGATCGTCTGGCTGCTGCTCTCGTCCTTTAAAGATGACAGCAACTTCATGGCCTGGCCGATCCAGATTCTGCCGGCGGTATGGCGGTGGATAAACTACAATAAGGTATTCACTCTCCCTTCTTCGCATTTTGTGTCGTCCGGTCTGCGCACCGTGGTTGTTGGTGTCCTCTATTCCGCCGGTTTGGCAATCAGCAGCGCAATGGGCGGTTATGCTTTTGCCCGTTACCAAGACGTGAAAGCCAATCACCGCTTATTCCGGGTGATCATTGTCCTGCTGATCGTTCCGGGGATTGTTTTTCTCATCCCGCAGTTCATGTTGTTTTCCTATATGCATATCATACCAAATACGTACTGGCCGTGGGTGCTGTGGGCTTTGACTGGCGCCCCGCTCTATATCTTCCTTTATCGCCAGTTCTTCCTGGGCTTCCCCAAGGAATTGGAGGAAGCCGCCGAGTTGGATGGTTGCAGCCCGTTCCGCGTCTTCTGGCAGATCCTTCTGCCCAACTCCAAGCCGGTCATCGCCACAGTATCGATCTTTGCCTTCAGCGGGATATGGGGAGACTACATCACCCCTATGCTTTTCTTGAGCCAAAAGATGACTCTTATGGGGGTAACGATGGCAACC
>JAPLGV010000456.1 GCA_026389975.1 Chloroflexota bacterium | reverse complement strand
TCTGTTTTCCTCCCAACATGTTCTCGGCCTGGATCGACCTGGGCGGCGACGGGCAGCCCGACGCATTGAAGATCGACTCGTGGTCGAACTCCTATAAATTATACAAACGCATCCGTTCAGGAACCTGGCCGTTTACCCTGGCGGCCGACACCGTGACCCTGCAATGGGCATCGGTGGGCGCTCTTCGAGATAACGAGGCCTACCAGGTGACGATCGAAGATGCCACCGGCGGGACCGGGCGCAAGTTGACCCAGTACGTAACCGACACCAAATTCATCGTCCCGGTGACGTTCCGCCCGCAGGACAACAGTTCACATATCATGCGCTGGTGGGTGGTCGCAGTCCGCCAGACCGTCGCCGATGATCAGGGCAACCCAATCTGGTCCACCGCCGGGGCAGCGTCTGCAATGCGCGTCTTCGGTTGGAGCGGCGCCGGGCCCGCCGCCACGCCGACAAAATAGCAATTGGGTATCAGAAAACCATTCCCCGCGAGATCCCTCGCGGGGAATTTTTTGCCGATGTATAATGACCTCTGGAGAAGGATATGCCCAAACCAACCCTCAACGTGCGCGATTACAATCGCTATGCTTGGAACCGGCAGGTGGATATCAACAACAAATTCACCCTCCCGGTTGACCCGCAAACCGTCGCCGCCGCCCGCAAAGGTGAATTCTCCGTCCTGCTGACCGAGACCAATCCCGTGCCGCGCGAATGGTTCCCATCCTTCCAGGGGCTGAACCTGCTCGGTCTAGCCTGCGGGGGCGGGCAACAGGGTCCGGTTTTCGCCGCGCTGGGGGCCAATGTCACCATCTTCGACAATTCCCCGGCGCAACTGGAGCGCGACCGCCAGGTGGCCGCCCGTGAGGGATTGAACATCCGCACCGTCGAGGGCGACATGCGCGACCTGTCTGCTTTTTCAGACGAAGCCTTCGACCTGGTCTTCCATCCGGTCTCCAACGTCTTCTGTCCCGAAGTCCGCCCGGTATGGCGGGAAGCATTCCGCGTCCTCCGGCATGGCGGGCTGCTGCTAGCCGGCTTCGCCAATCCCATCTACTACATGTTTGGTACGCACGCCGACGAGCAGAAAACCCTGCAAGTCAGATATGCCATTCCGTATTCCGACTTGAATGACATGGAGCCGGAAGAATTGGACATCTGCATCGAAGAAGGCATCCCGCTCGAATTCGGTCACAGTCTCACCGACTTGATCGCCGGCCAGACCGACGCCGGGTTCGTAATCACCGGTTTCTACGAAGATATCTGCCCCGATTCACCTCTCAGCAAGTACCACCCGGCTTACATCGCCACGCGCGCTGTCAAGTCCTAGGAGGAGACCCATGATGAAAGTGATTGCTGAACGAAAACGCATTGCCCTGGTGGCTCACGACAACGAAAAGGCCGAACTTCTGGAATGGGCGCGCTTCAACCGCGAGACGTTGTCACACCACTTCCTGTTTGCCACGGGCACGACCGGCAACCTGCTGGCGAAGGAACTGGGCCTCCCGGTCACCCGCTTCTTTTCCGGTCCCCTGGGCGGTGACCAGCAAACCGGCGCGGCCATCGCCGAGAACACGATTGATATGCTCATCTTCTTCTGGGACCCCCTCGAACCCCAACCCCACGACCCCGACATCAAAGCCTTGCTGCGCCTGGCTGTGCTTTACAACATCCCCACTGCCTGCAACCGGTCCACGGCGGATTTCATCATCTCGTCCCCACTGATGGGACAGGAGTATGAGCATCCCACACCGGATTTGGAGAGATATTCTGCCAGCCGCCATCCGGTAAAATGAAAGACAAACACCCTAATCGTCTTGATCTTTCCGAATACGAAACAAAAGCTTCCGAAATCAAGCGACTTCGGAAGCTTTTACTAATCATAAGTGTCAATTTTCAACAGGCGCAGGAGAAGCGGCTACTTCTTCGCTAATTCTTCCAGCATCGCCGTCGTCAGGGACTTGGGCCGTTC
>JAPLGV010000309.1 GCA_026389975.1 Chloroflexota bacterium | reverse complement strand
GCTGAGCTATTCCTGGCACGGACCATCAACAAAGGCTAGAGGGCAATGCCCTGACACTGACCGAACCGCCGGATGCGGACCCGCATGTCCGGTGGTGTGAGAGGAGGGCGCTAGCCCCGCCCTCCTACTCGAATTACTCAGGGGATTCGTTGACACCCCGGTAACCCTCCCGTAAAATAGTACCAGCGGAAAGTGGAAACTTCTGGCAAAATTAGACCCAGGAGCAACCACATGAAGCAACCGAAGTTCAGCGAAACACAGATCGTCAATATTCTGAAGGAAGCGGAAGTAGGCATCCCGGTGGAAGAACTGAGCCGGAAACATGGCTTCAGCCAGAGCGCCTTGCGCGGCCATTGATCTGGGAAGCCTCTCATCCCTGCCTGGTCTTGCTCCCGGTGGGAGGCCCGGCATCCGGTTTCGGGATAAAAAGAGGCTGTGATACAATAAATAAGAATGGAGTCGTTATGAGCAAATCACGGACTTTCACAGTAATCGTCGAGCGCGATCCCGAATCAGGCTGGCTGGTGGGGGAAGTGGCTGAACTGCCCGGTTGCTACACCCAGGCATCCGATCTGCCTGGTCTGGAGCACAATGTCAAGGAAGCGATTGTCAGCTACCTGTCTGTTTCCGGACGGCATGAGCCTGCCTCGGAGTTCGTCGGTACATTCCGTATTGGAGTGGCGGCTTGACTCGTCTTCGTCTGGTGGCTTATTCCAGGTTGGCGAAGGTGGCCGAAGCGAAAGGTTTCGATTGGGTGCGGGCAAGCGGTAGTCACAACGTTTTCAGACACTCTTCTGGCAAAATTATCGTTATCCCGGACCATGGGGCGCAGGTGATTGTGCGGCCGCTGTAGCGAAAGATTTTGCGCGATCAGCTGACCAGCTGCATACACATTACCGGTTGATGTTTGGAACCAGCCGTATTGCGGTGTATAGCCGATGGCAAACCGAAGTGTGCCACCGTCAGTGAGTGTAGCGGAACTGTTTTGGGTATATGCGCCGCCATTTTGGGAAACACACACGTTACCGAGTGCATTGTGTGAGGGAGGCACGCTTTGGATAGTATAGACCCAATTTAATCACCAGTCGCCACCACCACCGCGATGGCGTTATCCCGGCTGTGACTCAGGCTGACTGCCCAGGTGGTCAGAGCCAGATATTTTGCCACCTGTTCCGCCCGCCCGTGCAGGACGAGGTACGGTTCCCCGCTGCGCTTATGCAACGTCTCGACCTCACGCCAACTGACCGGACCGATGCCAGTCCCCAGGGCTTTGGTAGTTGCCTCCTTGGCCGCGAAGCGGACGGCCAGCGCATCAGCTCGTCCGCGACACTCGGCAATCTCAGCCGGGGTGAAGACGCGTTGCAGGAAGCGGTCACCGTGATGGTCAAGCGCCGCCTGGATGCGGGGGATTTCGATGATATCAATTCCGGTTTTCAATACCATGGTTATTTGTAGTAACGACTTTAGTCGTTTCTGCCCTTCTCACGATCCTGCAATCGCAACCGCCAGTTTATCGGGATGCAGGTATTTACACGCCGTTGCCAGTACATCTTCGGGTGTGACGGCCCGCACCAATCCCGGGTAGCGACGGTAATAGTCCAGGCCCAAGTCAAAGCGTTCGATGTTCAGCAGAGCGTTGACCACCCCGGCGTTGGATTCCAGCGAGAGCGGCAGCCGACCGACGAAATTGGACTGGCTGTCGCCCAGTTCCTCGGCGGTGACACCCTTCTCGACGAAGCGCGCAATTTCCTTGCAGATCAGGTCACGCGCCTTCTGGATGTTGCCGGGATTGACTCCCGCGCTGACGTCCCACGCGCCAGGTCCAATCCCAGCGCTCAGGGAGGAGCAGGCGTAGTACGCCAGCCCGGATTTTTCGCGTACCACTTCGCCAATTCGCCCGGCCATGCCGAATTGACCGAGCACCGAGTTTCCCAGCGAAGCAGGCATAAACTCCGGGTCTTTGCGGCGCGGGCCAGAGGTCCCGATGACGAGATCGGCCAGGGATTTGCCGGGGATTTTGACCTTACGGGTGACAGGATTCTTCAGGGGTTTGAGTTCCGGCAGGGCAGGCAGTTCCGGCTGGGACAGATTGGTCCAATCGCCAAGAACCTTTGCAACCTGCCCGGCGATGGCTTTCGGCTCGACTGCACCGACGATGGCAAGCACCAACCCCCGTGGCCCGTAATGGATGCGGTGGAAGTCAGCCAGGTCGTCGCGGGTGATGGCCTGGATCGTCTCCGGCCAGCCATCATCGGGACGGGCGTAAGGATGACCTTTGAACACGATCTGGTCAAAGGTCAGGGAGGCCATCCCGGCGGTATCCTGGGCGCGGATGGCCAGACCGGTCAGGAATTGGGCGCGCAGGCGTTCCACTTGCTCGCCGGGAAAGACCGGGCGGCGCAGGGCGTCAGCCAGGAGGTCGAGCAGGAGCGGCAGATCCTCAGACAGGCAGCGGCCGGTAAACCCGGCGGTATGGCCCCCGGCGCTGAAGGACAGGTTGGCGCCGGCGGATTCCAGGTCATCGAAGATTTTCTGGAAGTCACGTTTCTGGCTGCCACGCAGCAAACCGCAGGCGGTGAAGTCGGCCAAGCCGAGTTTTTCGTCCGGGTCAAACAGACTGCCGCAGGGGAGATAGCCGCCGATGACCACCGACGGGCTGTTGAAGTTGGTGCGTGCCAGGACCGTGATCCCGTTGGGCAGGAGGTCGCGGGTAATATCGTCCGGGCCGGGGAGAGAGTGCTGGTTGACCGTTTTCATGCCTGCACCTCCGCGCCGGTTGGAATGTAAGTGCCCACGACCCGGTTCTGCGGACGCAGGTATTTCTGGGCAGCCCTTTGCAGGTCGGCCGGGGTGACTTTCGCCAGTTTCTCAAGATAGGTCAGGAACCAGTCGTAAGAGGCGAACATCTCGGCATGGCCCAGCCAGAAAGCCTGGTTGGTGATGTTCTCCGAGCCATAGGCAAACAGGGCGCGTGCCTGTTTGATGGCGCGGGTGATCTCTGCAACCGGTGTGCGCTCGTTCTGGATGCGCTTGATTTCGTCGTCGAAGGCGGCCAGCGCTTCCTCCGGTTTGCGCTTCGGGTGGACGGTAATAACAACGCTATAGAGGAATGGGTCGGCTGTGGCGCTCAGCCCGCCGCTGACGGACACGGCCAGTTCTTTTTCGACCAGGGAGCGGTACAGGCGGGAGGTTTTGTTGGAGATACCTCCTCCGCCGAACATGTTAAGGCTGCTCGGACCAGACAGCAGGCTGTCCAAAACCGGGATTGGGAAGAAGTCCGGATCGTTCGCCGCCGGGGCGTGGTAGGAAATATCCAGGTAGGTGGTCTCCCCCGGTCCTTCCACCGTCAGCCGGTGTTCGCCGCAGGCTGCGGGTTCGGGACGGGAGAGGCGAGGCAGGTTGGGACCGGCAGGAATCTGTTCGTAGAGTTCACGGATGCGGGCCAGCATTTCGCTCGTTTTGAAGTCCCCGGCCACGCTCATGACGGCGTTGTTCGGTGCGTAGAAGGTGCGGTAATGACCGTAGAGGTCGTCGCGGCTCATGGACTTCAAGTCTGGCAGGTCGCCGATCACCTCGTGATGATATGGGTGGACGCGGAAGGCCGCGTTCTGGACGGCCTCGCCGAGCAGGAAGTAGGGTTCGTTTTGGCTGCCTTCGCGTTCAGAGATGACGACTGTCCGCTCGGAGGCGACTTCTTTCTCCTCGAACAGGCTGTTGACCATCCGGTCGGCTTCGATACGCAGTCCCAGGTCAATCTTGTCGGCGGGCATGGTCTCGAAATAAGTTGTCCAGTCGAAGTAGGTGAAGGCGTTCCACATGCCGCCATCCCGCGAGACGGCCCGGTCCAGTACGCTGGACGGGAACTGGGGCGTACCCTTGAACTGCATGTGCTCACACCAGTGCGAGAGGCCGGTGTGACCGGTGATCTCATCTCGCGAACCGACCCGGTACCAGACCCATGAACTGATCAGGGGGGCGGTATGGATTTCTTTCAGCAGAACCTTTAGACCATTTGCCAGCAGATGTTCATGGTAGGGTTTGGTCATGGGACACCGGGTGTGGAGGTGGGAACATCATGGTTTTCACAGATGTAGGTGCCTTGCGGAACCTGGGCATTCTTGTCGAACGTGCAGTAATATGCACGGACGGTCTCCTGCAAGCTGGTGAATGGCTGGTGTAATTCGGTCTGTGCCAGTGGAATATTCACCGGTACCTGCAAGGTGACCGGGACGGTAAGGCCGGAGCATTGATGGAGAGCCCCCCGGAGTTGATGACAACGTATGCATTGGGGATGGCGACACTCTGCGTCAAGACCACATCCGTGTTTTGCTGGATCGGTAACATGAAATCGATCGGCACCTGCGTATCCACCGTGATGGTGGTGATGAGGCTGGCCTTGTCCATTTCGACGAAACTACCGTACAGTCCGCTGAGCAGACCGTTCACCGTTGTTCTCAGATTATTAATTTGGATGGCCATAATCATCAGTGTAGCCACCAGGATGGCATTGATGATCAGGGAAACCCCGGCAGTCACATCCCAGTAGGCGCGGCGAGTCCGTTCGCCCCTGGAGAGCAGACGGGATTTGCTCTGCGGTCTGAGTGGCGGGGCATTTTTGCCCGCATTCACAAGGGCGCGCAGGCGCAGGCCCGGGTTGATGCGTTTGTCGGTGCGGGCAGGAACTGTTTGGTCGCCGCGAGTCGGGAGCCCTTCGGGTTTTGCATTCTGGGGCTGGCTTCTGGCTGCCGGAGGTGAGGCAGGTTTGCGTCGGAAAATCGAGGCGGGCCGCCGGTTGCCGTCGCCAGAATGAGAGGCTGGTTTCGAACGGTGGATCACACGCTTCGTTTCAAACGAAGGCTGCTTATTCGCATCCAGCTTCGGCTCGTTTTTGTTCTCTTCGGGTGGTTTGTTGAAGTTATACAATGACATGGTTCTGCTCCTGATCTCACATAAATATAGCATAGAGTTGAAAAATGCGGGGGGTTGTAAGAGGTGTATTTAAAGTGCGACTTTTGTCCTTGCCCACCTATTGACCAACGGCTATAATTCCTGCAGAAGCATCATCTCAATAACATGGGGAGCAGGGGGTTGTACGGGCGGCGAAGCCGCCCGCACACCCCCCATCCCCTCTTATTGAGAAGTTACCTGCATTATCTTATCAGGAGAACCTGGATGGAAGATTCGAAATATATGCTGGCTGTGGTCGGGGCCGGACCCGCGGGCCTGTATGCCGCGCGAAAGTTGGCCGAAAGCGGGGCGCGGGTAGTGCTATTCAACCGCGATATCAAACCCGGCGGCCTGGCCGAATATGGAATTTACTGGGACAAATTCAAGCTGAGACAGGGTTTGCGCAACCAGTTCAAGAAAATCCTGGCATTGCCTCTGATTGACTATTATGGAAACGTGACTGTCTGTTGTGGCGGCAACATCGTGCTTGAGGACCTGCTCGAATCCGGTTTCCAGGCCGTGCTGGTGACCACCGGCGCGCAGGGCACCAAGTGGCTGCGCCTGCCGGGTGAAAATCTGCCCGGTGTTTACCATGCAAAAAATATCGTTTTTCACTATAACCTGTTACCGCCCTTCAGCGGAAAGAAGTACTTGCTCGGCAAGCGTGTGGCCGTGGTGGGGGCGGGGAATGTGATGATGGACATCGCTCACTATCTTATCCGCGATTGCAAAGTGGATGAGGTGGTCGCCGTTGTACGGCGTGGTCCGGCAGAAGTGAAATTTATCCGCAAAGAAATGGAATGTGTGGCCGCCAACCTGGACCCGGCTGCGCTGGATGCCGAGTTCGCCCGCGTTGCTCCCATCCTGCAGGCTGCCGGTCAGGACCCGCTCGCGGCCAAGGCCGCCTTTACCGACGCGCGGACCAAGGCCCTCGAGCCAGTCTCACAAACGCGCTTCCACTTCGAATTCCTGGCAACGCCCGTCCGTATCATGGGAGATTGGATAAGCGGCGTAACCGGGCTGAAAGTGGAAGAGAATACGCTGGTGGCCGTGGATGGTAACGTCAAGGCGCGCGGCACCGGCAATACCCACCAGGTCGAAGCCGATACGGTCATCTTCGCCATTGGCGACACAGTGGACAGGGATTTCTGTGTGCCGATCTACAACGACTCTTACGTGACTGTCAAAGAACCGCGTTTCCCGGTGGATCATCTTTCCTATGAGGCCTTCAACCCGGATTCCAACCAGCCGATGGAGCGCGTGTTCCTGGCAGGCTGGGCGCGGCAGGCAAGTACTGGCCTGGTAGGCTACGCCCGCCGGGACGGCGAGAACGCGGCCGAAGCGGTGCTGGCATTTCTCCAGACCCAGTCGCCGATGCGTGACCTGGATAACGTGGTGGAGAAATTCGAGCAGCGTCTGGAGGAGACTCACCAGCGCTTGGTGGATAAAATCCATCTGGCGAAACTGGAAGAAGCTGAAAAGGCCGAAGCACAAAAGCGTGGCGTGGAGGAATTCAAATTCCCCACAAACGATGAGATGTTCACCGCGATGGGATTTTGAGATTACAGGGTACTGCGTCCCGTGCTGGAACCGGGACTACCACGTCCCGTCCCGTAGGAGATTCGGGATGATATGCTGGAACCGGGACTACCACGTAAATATCTGAAACAAAATCTCGTTATTTACGAGCCTTTCGATAAAGAAAAGTTCACAGATTTATGACTCTACTGCAAAAAACATCTAAACACAAAGGTCACGAACCCCCAAATACCGGGGGCAGGTGGGCACGAAGAAAAATCCTTTATCACTTATCCTTTGTGTACGTCGTGTCCTTCGTGTTAAAGACCTTTTTGCAGTGGACTCAATTATTCAGGGAGCAGTAAATGGTCCCGGTTTTTCCCCATGGAAGCAGACTGCCAAAAATTGGTTCATCAGGGCTGTTTTGCCACATTTGGGCTTGACAAAATCTTTTGGGGTCAGGCCTTTGATCCAAGATAGGTTTTGTCCTTTTGACGGATAGAGAGAAGATGGCTGTAGAGTGGTATGTCTTGCACAGCAAGCCTCACAAAGAAGAATTGCTGGCCGAGCAACTCGAAATCCGCAGGATCGAAACATTCTATCCGAGAATTCGGGTACAGGTTGTCAACCCACGCGCGCGCAAGGTCAGGCCGTACTTCCCCGGATACGTATTTATGCATGTAGATTTGGATAAAATGGGATTGTCCGCCTTGCATTACATGCCCGGTTCTGCTGGCTTGATTATGTTCGGAGGAACACCGGCTAATGTACCGGATGGCTTGATCCACGCCATCCGGCAACGCGTGGACGAGATCAATGGTGCCGGTGGTGAATTGTTTGATGCTTTAAAAATTGGCGCAACGGTCGTGATCCATTCCGGACCATTTGCCGGGTACGAAGCCATTTTCGACGCCCGCCTGCCCGGTCTGGAACGCGTGCGCGTCTTATTGAAACTGCTCCGCAACCGGCAGATGCCAGTGGACCTGCCAGCCGGACAGATCCGCCCGAAAAAATAGCCGCGTGCTGCGGCCGGGTAAGGCCGCGGACGGCAGGCTGGTAAAAGTGTAAGAATGTTCTGACATGCATCCGCATGTCTGAAGGGCGGATGCTGGAAAAACAGGTGACGGTGCCCGCAAGGTGATAAAACTTGTAGCCAGGACAATTCGTTTTGGGTTTTGAATGTGCGGTAGAATCATGCTTGCAGAGTGGCAAACCTATCCCAGATGAAGATGATATTGCGTATGGGACGATTGCCGCCCTGAAGCCGCTTGGCTATGAAATTATCAACCTGGGCGGCCACGAAGTTATCACGATGAATGCCTTGATTACCCTGCTTGAAAAGCAGATTGGCAAGAAAGCCGTCATCGAGCGCCATCCACCCAATCTGGCGGACGTGCTGACCAACCATGCCGACGTGAGCAAGGCCCGCAATCTACTGGGTTGGCAGCCCAAAATTGGGATTGGGGATGGAGTTCAGCGTTTGGTAGATTGGGTTATCGCTGAACGTGTTTGGGTAAAAGGAATAGCGACAGGTTGAGCAATCGAAGTACATTCGAAAACGAGGAGCAGTGCGCATGAGAGTTTTGGTGGTTGGAACAGGTTACGTTGGGCTGACAACCGGTGTGGCTTTGGCCTATCTTGGGCACCAGGTGGTTTGCCTGGATATTGATGAGAAAAAAGTATCTTTGCTTCGGGACGGGATGTCGCCAATCTACGAGCCGGGCTTGCCTGAATTGATGACCCTGGCAAAAGAGAATATCAGGTTTACCACCTCGTACGAGGATGTGGATTTCAACACCTGCGATGTGGTTTTCATTGCTGTAGGAACGCCTTCCCTGCCCGATGGAAGTTGTGATCTGAGCCAGGTGAAAGCGGCTGCGGAAGCAATTGGGGAGCGCTTGGAAGACCATTTCACCGTGGTTGTCAACAAATCCACGGTGCCGATTGGTTCCGGGAACTGGGTGGGAGCACTCGTGCGGGATGCGTACGGTGGCTGCAAGGGATGTAAACCAAATGGAATGTACGCGGTGGCATCCAACCCGGAATTTCTCCGCCAGGGATCGGCCGTCTTCGATACGCTTTACCCGGAACGGATTGTGATTGGCGCAGAAGATGCGCGTGCGATTGATTTATTAACCAATCTTTACCGGCCACTGCTCAATCAGGATTTTCCAGCTCCCGCCTTTCTTCCCCGACCCGAAGGTCTCAGTGCTGTTCCGGTTGTGACCTGTGACCTGGCCTCGGCTGAAATGATCAAGTATGCCGCCAATGCCTTTCTGGCTGTAAAGATCAGTTTCGCCAATGAAATGGCTCAATTGACCGCAAAAGTTGGCGCAGATATTACCCAGGTGACGCATGGGATGGGCCTGGACAGTCGCATCGGTCCGCGTTTCCTGCAGGCTGGCATTGGCTGGGGCGGCAGTTGCTTTGGGAAGGACACTTCTGCGCTGGTGGCTACTTCCAAAGAATATGGGATAACGATGCCAATCGTCCAGGCTGCCCGCGATGTGAATTATCGCCAGCGCACCTGGGTCGTGGATACCCTGCTCCATGAGCTGAAAATTCTGAAGGGGCGTACGATTGCATTACTCGGTTTTGCGTTCAAGCCGAATACGGATGATCTACGGGATGCGCCATCCTTGGATATTGCCAGTCACCTTCTCCGGCAGGGCGCGCGTGTGATGGCTACCGACCCGGTGGCCTTGACCAATGCCCGCCGGTTTTATTCAGAACTCGGCGTTACCTATTGTGATGAGCCGCTGGAGGCCATTCAGGATGCAGATGCGATTGTTCTGGTCACTGAATGGCCTGAATATCGCAGATTGAAGTGGGTTGAGATCAAACCGATGTTGAACAATCCGCTTATTCTGGATGGGCGCAATTTCCTTGACCGTGAGGAACTAGAACGCCTGGGCTACCGGTATGTTGGGGTGGGGAGGTAGGTTGGGAGGACGGACGAGGACGGGAGACGGAGTCATTCTTTATGGATACGGTATAATTAATGGTATAATTTTTAAAAGTGGCTCATTTTAAGAAGGTGACAATATATGGCAACCAGGGTTCAAATTGGTAAAGGTGGCAGATTGGTTGTGCCGGTGAAACTGCGCAAGGCCTTGAACATCAAAGCAGGCGATGAGATTGTGGCGCGGTTGGAGAATGATTCCATCCGCTTGATTCCTGTGCAACAAGCAGTGAACCTGGCACAAAAAGTTGTCAGGCAGTATGTACCCCAAGGGGTTTCCCTGGTGGATGAGTTGATTAAAGCCCGGCGGGAAGAAGCGCGTGGTAAGTAATTACGTACTGGATGCCTCGGCCCTCCTGTCCCTTCTTAATTCCGAAGATGGCTCCGATCTTGTTCTGGTTTTTCTACCGCATTCAGTGATTTCAACAGTAAATCTGGCTGAGGTAGTCACACGTTTGTCTATCCTCGGCATGCCCGAAGGGGAAAATCGCGAGGCGTTGACTTTGCTTGGTCTGGAAATCATCCCTTTTGATGAAGAACAAGCCTTTCGCGCGGGTCTTTTATCTGCTTACACCCAGCCTCTGGGGCTCTCGCTCGGGGACCGCGCCTGTCTTGCCCTGGCCCTCACCACCCAGTCTATCGCGCTTACGGCTGACCGGGTATGGAAAGACTTGGATATTGGGGTTGCGATAAGTCTGATTCGCTAGGACTAGGCTGGCTTGGCCAAGGATGGATGGCCGAAGACGGGAGACCGGGGACAGAAGACTGAAGACCGGTTCCGTCAGCCTCCTGTCCTCGGTCCTCCGTCTTTTCCCCTGTCTATCCTTTCATATCAACCAGATAAGCTGGTATATTGGTTCAAGGATTAATTGTGAACAAAGCCCTCATAACAGGTATCACTGGTCAGGATGGCTCGTATCTGGCAGAACTCTTGCTGGATAAGGGCTATGAAGTGCATGGTTTGATCCGTCGCTCAAGTTCGATCAACACCCATCGCATCGACCACATCTATTAAGATCCACATAACCATGCTGGAACCAATCTCCATCTTCATTATGGCGATGTGACCGATATGGGTAGTCTTTTTGACTTAATATACAATCTCCAACCAACCGAGATCTACCATTTGGCGGCTCAAAGCCATGTGCGGGTCAGTTTTGACCTGCCTGAATACACGGGCGATGTCACGGCATTGGGGACAATCCGTATCCTGGAAGCCATC
>JAPLGV010000059.1 GCA_026389975.1 Chloroflexota bacterium | reverse complement strand
AGTGCCGGTACAAATTGCATCACATCCGCGACAACCAGAACATTCGCCACTTCACCGATGGGCGCATCTTTGTCCTTGTTAATGGCCACGATAAAGTCTGATTTCTTCATCCCGGCGATATGCTGGATCGCGCCTGAGACACCGCACGCCACGTACAGCTTCGGGGCTACGATCTGACCGCTGCTGCCGACCTGACGGGAGTGCTCTATCCACCCGGAATCCACCACCGGCCGGGTTGCGCCCAGTTCTCCTCCGAGTGCCCTGGCCAGGGCTGCGATAGTCTCCACGTTTTCCTTTTTCCCGATGCCGCGCCCGGCGCTGACAATCACCTCGGTCTTTGCCAGATCCACCGCCTTCTTTTCCGCGGCTTCGTAACCGATGAATTCAACCCGCGGGGTGCACCCGGCCAGGTCAATGTGTTCCAATTGCGGGGTCCCGCGGGCCTCGCCCTGGTAGCTGAAGGCCCCTGCCTGGATGGTCAGGACTGCCTGCGCCGTCTTCGGTGCCAGGAGCCTGCGCATCTTGGCGTTGCAGGAGGGCACCTCGAACTTGCCATCCACCACCCCGACAATTTCCGAGACCTGGGCAGCCTTCAGCGCTGCCGCCACGCGCGGCGCAAGGTCCCAGCCGAAAGAGGAGTGGACAAAGACAATGTAGTCGGGATGTTCCTTCTGCGCCGTATCCAGCACCAGGCGCTTGTGCAGGTCCGGGTTGTATTCGCCGTACTTATCAGCATCGGCCAGGTAGACCTTGCCGCCGAAATTCGGTGCTTCCGCTTCGGAGCCAATCAGCAGCATGACCTTGTCGGCACCGAGACGGTCGGCAAAAGCCAGCAGTTCATAGGTGGATTCGAGTAATTTCCCATGCTGGTATTCACAAACGAGCAATGCTTTCATAGTAGGGTCTCCCATTCGCTTTACCTCAGCACCGTCGTCTTCTCTTTCAGAATTGACACTAATTTATCGGCGGTTTCATTGATGTCTCCCTCAAGCACGAGGCCGCGCCCTTTTTTCTCAGGCGGGTACATTCTTTCGGTGGCCGTGGCGCTCTCTTCACTCAGGAAACCCATGATTGGAAAGGCAAGTAACTCCTTTTGCTTGGCTTTCATGATATTGGGGAGCGTCGGATAACGCGGATTATTCAGACCGAGCTGGCAAGTCACCACGGCCGGGAGCTTGAATTTTACGATGCCTCTTATTCCTCCCTCCAATTCCCGCCTGGCCGTCACGACCTCGCCGCTCAATTCGAAGCCAACCAGTGTGGTAGCACAGGCATAGCCGAGCAATTCTGCCACGATCACCCCAACCTGGGCCGAGCCTCGATCCTGGGACTGCAACCCGGTAAAGACCAGATCAAAGTTCTTGCCCCGGGCGAAGGCCGCGATAACGGACGCCACCTGCCAGGGGTCTTTCTGGTAAAGGTGTTCATCCTTGATGTGAACTCCCCGGTCGCTGCCCATGGCCAGTCCCTTTTTGATGGCTTCCACGACCCGATCGGGACCGATGGACAGAATCGTAATGTCAGCCGCACCCCCCAGTTGCTCTTTGACGCGTATTGCCTGTTCGACCGCGTATTCGTCGTACTCGTTCATCCTGAATGCGAGGTCCTGTTCATCATACCAGATCCCTTCGCTGTTCACCCTGAATCTGGATTCCATGTCAGGCACTTGTTTTATGCAGACCAGCATCTTCATGTTGCTTCTCCTGATTGTTGATTGAGCGGCACCTGCTCGGATGTATACCCGATTTCCAGATAGAGGGGATTATATCCACGTTGGCTCGGTGTAGGTCCCAAACACATTCTTCATCACTCCCACGATCTCGCCCAAAGTGGCGTAAGCCCGCACACAGTCCAGTAAATACGGCATGGTGTTCTCCGTTCCCTGGCAGGCCAGACGCAGGTGGTCGAGGACCTGGCCAACGCGCCCATTGTCGCGTTCCTGGCGGAGCTTTCGCAGGCGCTCCACCTGTCGGGTATAACCGATGGGGTCCAGTTCCAGGAGTGGGATAGGGATGGGCTTTTTGTCCACGTAATCATTCACGCCGACAATGGACCGCGTATGGTTGTCAATTTCACACTGGTAGGTATAGGCCGCATCGGCGATTTCCCTTTGGAAGAAGCCTTTGGCAATTGCGGGCAGCACACCCCCCAAATCCTCGATGCGCCGGAAATAATCACGTGCCTGGAGCTCGAGGCGGTTGGTCAGTGTCTCGACGAAATACGAGCCACCCAGCGGGTCGACTGTGTTTGCCACGCCGGACTCGGCTGCGATAATCTGCTGGGTGCGCAGGGCAATCGTCACGGCTTTCTCTGAAGGAAGAGCCAGAGCCTCATCCATCGAATTCGTATGCAGAGATTGGGTGCCGCCGAGGACGGCAGCCAGCGCCTGAATAGCCACACGCACGGTGTTGTTCTCAGGCTGTTGGGCGGTGAGGGTCATCCCGGCGGTCTGTGTGTGGAAGCGCAGCAGCCAGGAGCGCGGGTCTTGTGCCTTGAACGTCTCGCGCATCTCCCTGGCCCAGATGCGGCGGGCGGCGCGGTATTTGGCAATCTCTTCAAAAAAGTCATTGTGCGCGTTAAAGAAGAACGAGAGACGCGGCGCAAACTCATCCACGTCCATCTTGCGAGCGATGCCCCAGCGCACGTACTCCAGGCCGTCGGCAAGGGTGAAAGCGAGTTCTTGCGCGGCTGTGCTGCCTGCCTCGCGGATGTGATAGCCGGAGATGGAGATCGTGTTCCACTGCGGCACATGCTGAGAGCCATATTCCATCGTATCCACCACCAGCCGCATCGAGGGCTCTGGCGGGAAAATATATTCCTTCTGCGCGGTGTATTCTTTGAGGATGTCATTCTGAAGCGTGCCGCGCAATTGGTCGGGGGGCACTCCTTGCTGCTCGCCCACGGCGATGTACATGGCCCACAGGATGGCGGCAGGCGAGTTGATGGTCATCGAGGTAGAGACTTTCCCCAGCGGGATATCGGCCAGCAGGATTTCCATGTCCCTGAGCGAGCTTACAGCCACACCACATTTTCCGAACTCGCCCACAGCCTCCGGGGCGTCGGTGTCGTAGCCCATCAGCGTGGGGAGGTCAAACGCAATCGAGAGTCCGCCACTCCCCTGCTCGAGCAAATACTTGTAACGCGCGTTGGACTCTTCTGCCGAGCCGAAACCGGCGAACTGGCGCATGGTCCACAACCGACCGCGATGGCCGGTGGCATGGACTCCGCGCGTATACGGGTATTCACCCGGCAGGCCAAGTTCGTCAAGATAGTCAAAATCCGGCAAATCGAGCGGGGTGTAGAGACGATTCACTTCGTCGGAGGAGGCGGTGATGAATTTTGCCTGCCGTTCGGGAGCGCGCTGAATGGTGTCTGCCAGGGTGGATTTTTCCCATTGAGACAGCGCCTCATGGAGGTCGGTCATGCGTTTCTGATCAGACATTCATTTCTCCATTATTGGAATCTCGCGCGAGCCGATAGCCAAGTCTTTCAGGGCGTCAACGGCTACGAAGGTTTTATGCTCGTTGTCATACTGCACTTTAGAAACAGCAAAATCCGGGTCGTGTACGTAGAAGATCCAGGCGTTTTCTTTAGCCAGTGAAGTCAGGAGAGCGTTCTTCTCATCAATAAGTAATTCAGGGAAGCGATCATAACCCATGCTGATGGGCAGATGGACCCAGAATCTTCCGGGAATGAGGTCCGATGCGTAGATTAGGCGATCCCGGTCGTAACGAAGATCAGCACACAAAAGACCCGGGGTATGGCCATCGCTTTGGAAAAAATGAAGTTCGAGTTCATCGAAGGACAACACATCGTTTTTCTTGAGCATTACGAGGCGGTGACTCTGCGCCAGTTGTTGGTTGAGCAGGGGAATGAAAGAGGCTTTGTCGCGCGGGTGTGGATGGGTAGCGCGTTCCCACGCCTCTTCACCCACATAATATTTAGCGTTGGAAAAAAGCAGTTCCGGTTCCTTGCCTTCCTGCCAGGCGCTGAGCAGCCCACCGGCGTGGTCAAAGTGGAGATGCGAGATGAAGATCCGAGTGACATCCGCCGGGGAAATCCCTTTTTGAGCCAATGACTTTAAGAGCATATGCTCGGGTTCATTCACGCCATACCGGTCCCGATATTTGGGTTCCATGTACGCCCCGATGCCGGTTTCAAAAAGGATTGTTTCTTTTTGTGTGATAACCAATAATGCACGCGTGGTCAGGCACAGGCGGTTCTGTTCATCCGCTGGTATCCAGCGCTCCCATACCGCCTTGGCCGCGTTCCCAAACATCGCACCGCCGTCTAACTTGTAAGCATTACTGAGCACACTGTAAAGTTGCATCGTTATTGTGATATCCTTTCAACAATAATTTCCGTCAGGTCACGGACTTGGAGTTTCCCTTCGATGCCTCCTGTCTTGATACCGTCCTCGAACATGGTGAGGCAGAAGGGGCAGTTGGAAACCAGGAGCGGAGCGCCGGTAGCCTGGGCCATCTTCACTCGCTCCACATTTATGCGCCGCCCCAGCTTTTCCTCGGCCAGAACCCGGCCACCGCCGCCGCCACAGCAAAAACTATCGTGCCCCGTTTTTTTCATTTCATTAATGCTCCCCCCAGCCGCACGCAGGACATTGCGCGGCTCCCGCACAATATCCTTGTATCTTCCCAGGTAGCAGGAGTCGTGATAGGTGCAGTCGAACGATTGCGGTTTGAGATGAAGAGCTCCCTGGCTAATGAGCCGGTCGAGGAATGTAGTATAGTGTTCGACTTCCACATCCAATCCCAAATCCCGATAATCCCGCCCCAGTGTGTTGAAGCAATGCGGGCAGGTGGTAACGATCCGGGTTACACCGTACGTTTTGATCTTCTTGATGTTCTCGGTCGCCATAAGTTGGTAGAGATATTCGTTCCCCAATTTTCGCACAGGTTCACCGCAGCATTTTTCCTCTTTGCCAAGGATCCCAACTTTTATCCCGGCGGCGTTGCAGATCTTGATAAAGTTTCGGGCTACTTCCTGATTTCTCTTGTCGAAGGAGGCGTAGCAACCAGCAAAGTAGAGAATATCCACCGCGCTGCCATCAGCCATCCGCTGCACATCCAGACCATCGGCCCAGTCGCCCCGACTGGCATAGGCCAAACCGAAGGGATTGCCGTTGACCTCAGTGTTGTTGACGGCCGTCATCACTTCCCCGCCCGGGAACTCTCCCTGCATCAGAACCAGATGCCTTCTCATTTCCAATATCTTGTTGACATGCTCGATATCGGCCGGGCAGATTTCCTGGCAGGCAAAGCAGGTGGTACAAGCCCAGAGGACATCCGCAGTTACGGTCTCGATCAGATTGGCCTGGGGACGGTTAAAGGCAACTTCCCCGATCTGCTGCACCACTTTCATCGGCGACAGGGGCTTGTCGGTGATCCAGGCCGGACACCGGTCCTGACACCGTTTACAACTGGTACAGGCGTCCGCGTCGAAGATATCCTTCCAGCTAAGGTCAGCTACCACCGCCGCGCCGAAATGGTCAGCATCCGCTGCCTCGAGGTTGATGGTCTCGATGCTGCCTTTCTCTCTCAGGTCCGCAAAGAGATAGTTAATGGGGGTAGTAAAGAGATGGCGAAACTTGGTGAAAGGGATGGCCACGATGATGCTCATCGCCAGGAAGAAATGGGTCCACCAGCCCAGCCTGTGTATCTCCCGCAGGGTGCTTTCGCTCAGTCCAGTTAAAAGACGGGCGACAAGTAGGCCAACGGGAGAAAAGAGAGCCAGGGTTGGGTTGCTGTTGATTTCGGTGACGGCCATCCGTGCGCCTTCGACCAGATAGGCGGTCAGCAGGATGGCGATCAGAAGACCCTGGATGAGGTAATCGTCTTTGGTAGTGACAAGTCCCTTGGGCTTGTAAAAATACCGCCGCACGATGAAGCCGCATAGCATGACGATAACTACAGCACCGGCAATGTCGAGGGTCAGCGAAAAAAGCAGGTAAAAGGTACCTTTGAGGAAATCGAGGTTAAACACAGGATCGGTAAAATCAGCCTGGGCCATGACGAGCAGGGTACCGATAAAGAGTAGAAGCATTCCCCAGAACAGGAGGGCGTGGGTAATTCCCGGCGCTTTGACGAGCATTACTCTGAGCTGGCCAAGCCCCCTTTTCACGAGCCGCACTATGCGCGCGGGAAGATGATCCAGACGCTGCAATGGCTTTCCCTGCCGGTAAACCCGAATTCTCTTGACAAAACCGTAAATCAAAATCGCCAGGGTGAGCGCAGCGAACAGATACATGGGCAGCACAACACCATGCCCGACGTTCCAGTATATTTCCCTTGTGAAATTCATACCTATTTTTTACTCCGTCAGGTTGCTCAACAAATTCTCACCAGATATTCCAGGTTTCACTGGTATGTGCGGATCAAGACAACAGTGCCCTTGAGATGATCAGCCGCTGCACTTCGCTTGTCCCTTCGTAGATCTCGGTGATTTTTGCATCGCGATACATCCGCTCCACCTCATACTCGGTAACATAGCCGTAACCGCCATGGATCTGGATGGCTTCATTCGTGACATATGTGGCGGTTTCCGAGGCGTGCAGTTTACACATCGCCGACTCTGCGGCATAAGGCTTCTTGTTCTCCTTGAGCCAGGCGGATCGGTATACTATGAGCTTGCTGGTCTCGATACGAGTATACATATCCGCCAACTTGAACTGGATGGCTTGTAACTCGCTGATGGGGTGACCAAACTGCTTCCGTTCCTTGGAATAGGCCAATGCCCGTTCGAAGGCTCCCTCTGCTATTCCCAGCGCCTGAGCGCCGATACCGATGCGGCCTCCGTTCAGGGTCTCCATGGCGATCTTGAATCCCTGCCCTTCGCTCCCCAGCAGGTTTTCTGTGGGCACCCGCAGGTTGTCGAGAGCGAAAGCGGTCGTGTAACTTCCCCGGATCCCCAGTTTATTTTCATTTCTCAAAAGCTCCACGCCTTCTGATTCCAGATCAACGATGAAGGCGGAGATTCCCTTGTGTTTCAGACTCCTGTCCATTGAGGCGAAGAGTATCCCGGTTCCCCGATAGCCGCCATTGGTGACGAATATCTTGTTGCCATTAATGACGTAATTTTCGCCATCTTTCTGATAAGTGGTGGCCAATCCCGCCACGTCGCTGCCCGCCTCCGGTTCTGTGAGCAGGAAAGAACCGATTTTCTCGCCGGTGACCAGAGGGGGGAGATGCTTTTTCTTCTGCTCTTCGGTGCCAAACTGATAGATGGGATCACATGCCAGGGAGGTGTGCGCGGAAATCAGGACGCCGCTCGAACCGCATGCCTTGGATACCTCCTCCACCACGATGGCATAGGAAAGGATGTCCAGCCCTGCGCCGCCGTAAGCTTCCGGCAGGTAACTCCCCAGCAATCCCATTTCTCGCATCTTCAGCACCAGTTGCTCCGGGATATGGTGCGCCTCATCAATCTGTATGGCAATCGGCTTGATTTCCTTTTCAACGAAATCACGCACACTGCTCTGCAATACTTTATGGTCCTGGCTCAACTCAAAATCCATGCTGATCTCTCCTTACTTGTTTTTGAACTCTGGTTTCCGTTTCGCAATGAACGCCTGCATCCCCTCTTTCTGGTCTTCTGTAGCAAACAACATGCTGAACAGGGAACTCTCGTAACGGAGGCCATCCTCCTTGTTCATGTTCAGGCCATTGACAATGGCATCCTTGGCGGTTGCCACTGCGATCATCCCATTGTGCGCAATCAACTGGGCAATCTCCATCACCCTGGCCGATAGTTCCTCCGCCGTAAAGACCTCGTTGACAATCCCCCATTCCTTGGCCTGCTGCGCAGACAGGATTTTGCCGCTGAAAATCAGTTCTTTGGCCTTATTGGGGCCGATCAGCCGCGCCAGGTTCTGGGTGCCTCCAAAACCGGGTATCACCCCCAGGGTCACCTCCGGCAAGCCGAGTTTGGCTTTATCCGAGGCGTAGATAAAGTCACAGGCCAGGGCCAGTTCCAGCCCGCCGCCCAGGGCATAGCCATTGACCGCTGCAATGACCGTTTTTTTCATCTTTCCGATAAGAAGCATCACCCGCTGCCCTTTGCGGCCGAATGCCTGCCCGGCAAGAGGATCCATAGCGAGCATTTCTTTAATGTCCCCCCCGGCCACAAAAGCCTTGTTTCCGGCGCCTGTCACCACCACCACTTTCACTGCCGTATCGCGCTCCAAACCAACCAGGGCGCTTTCCATCTCCTCCAGCACCTCACCGTTCAGGGCGTTCAGGCTCTCTGGACGGTTGATTTTCAACACTCCGATACCTTCGGTTACTTCGACCAGAATGCACTTTGTTTCCACGACTGTCTCCTCTCTGGAACCTTGGTTATTACCTGAAGCGGCTGGGAAACGGTAAAAAGCAGAAGGATAATTTTTTTGCTCTTTGCCATTGGTCCTTTTCCAGGTTAGTACGTGTAAAACCCACGTCCAGATTTTTTGCCCAGATAACCGGCGTTCACCATCTTGACCAACAATGGGCAGGGCCGGAACTTGGGATCCTTGAAGCCCTCGTAGAGTACGGTGATGATAGCCAGCACAGTATCGAGACCGATCAGGTCTGCCAGCGCCAGCGGCCCCATCGGATGGTTGGTGCCGAGTTTCATCCCCTTGTCAATATCTTCGGCTGTGGCGATTCCTTCATAGAGAGCGAAAATGGCCTCGTTAATCATGGGCATCAGAATCCGGTTGACGATAAAACCCGGATAATCCTGGGAAACTGCCATCACCTTCCCCAGTTTCTCCACCAGGCTGGCGATTGCCTGGAAGGTTTCATCACTTGTCGCCAGCCCCCTGATCACCTCCACCAACTGCATGATCGGCACGGGATTCATGAAATGCATGCCAATTACCTTGTCGGGCCGTTTGGTGACGGCGGCAATCTTGGTAATCGAAATGGATGAGGTATTCGAGGCGAGGATCGCGTCCTTATTCGCGGTTTCGTCAAGCTGGCGGAACAGGTCGAATTTCAAGGTTTCGTTCTCATTGACAGCCTCGATCACAAGATCACAAGCCGAAAAGTCGCCTATCGCCTTGGCTAAGGCAATTCGGTCCATTATTGGTTGAATGCTGCCCGGGTCGATGACACCTTTTTTTGCCTGTCGCTCCAGATTTTGCTGGATGGTTTTCAGCGCCTTTTCCAGTTGTACCGCGGAAATGTCATATAACAGCACTTGATAACCGTACTGGGCAAAGGCATGCGCGATTCCGTTCCCCATCTGCCCGGCACCCAAAACACCAACGATTTTGACCATGCCTTCCTCCTATTTCTGTCTTACAGAGTACTGCGTCCCATGCTGGAACCGGGACTACCACGTAAATATTTGAACCCACAGGGTACTGCGTCCCGTGCTGGAACCGTGACTACCACGTAAATATCCGAACAAAAATCCCGTTAGATTCGATCCCTTCAATAGAGGAAAGTTCATAGATTTATGACTCTACTGCAAAAACCATCTAAACACAAAGGTCACGAACTCCCAAATACCGGGGGCAGGTGGGCACGAAGGAAAAGCCTTCATCACTTATCCTTTGTGTACGTCGTGTCCTTCGTGTTAAAGACCTTTTTGCAGT
>JAPLGV010000340.1 GCA_026389975.1 Chloroflexota bacterium | reverse complement strand
GCAATTGACGTGCCGGGTACGGCCATCGTGGTGGTTGCCTGGCTGGTCATCGCCCTGGCAATGACGCTGGACCTTTCGATGCAAGAAATGTTCAAATGGGCCGGCCCGCTCGGGGCGAAACTCAAAGACCGGCTGAACCAGCAGTTGCAGAAGGAGGCCCACCGTCCGGCCGGGAGCGAGCCGATGGAAGAACCGCTGGACGAATTCACCCCGTTGCAGCCTCCGCCGCTGGCGCAGCTGGCTTCTGCCGCACCGCTCGGCGTGACCGTCAAGACCAATCTCCCGTCTACTCCGGCGATTACTTGGGTGCTGCCGAAGGTGGGCGATATCCTGGAGCCGCCGGAGGCTCCCAAGGTCAACGAGGAATTTATCCAGAAGCGCGCCCGGCTTATCGAGGAGACGTTGGCATCCTTCGGCGCGCCCAGCCAGGTGATCGAGATCAGCCGCGGGCCCACGGTCACAATGTTCGGTGTGGAGCCGCTCTTCGTCGAGTCGCGCACCGGTCAGACGCGTGTGCGCGTTGGCAAGATTGCTTCGCTGGCCGACGACCTGGCCCTGGCCCTGGCCGCGCCGCGCATCCGCATCCAGGCTCCGGTGCCGGGACGCGGCTTCGTGGGCATCGAAGTGCCGAATGAAGAGATGGCACTGGTGGCGCTGCGTGAAGTGGTGGAGAGCGAGGTGTTCACCCGCAACAAAGCGCCCCTGCGATTCGCGCTTGGCAAGGATGTGGCCGGGCACCCCAAGGCCGCCAACCTGGATTCCATGCCGCACATGCTCATTGCCGGGACCACCGGCTCCGGCAAGTCGGTGTGTGTCAATGCCATCCTGAGTTGTCTCCTGTTGAACAACACCCCCGACGACCTGCGCCTGATCCTGGTGGACCCCAAGCGCGTTGAACTGACCGGTTACAATGGCATCCCGCACCTGCTGGCCCCGGTGGTGGTGGAGATCGAAAGGGTGGTCGGTGCGCTGCAATGGATGACGCGCGAGATGGATAACCGCTATCACAAGTTCGCCGAGATCGGTGCACGCAACATCGCCGATTACAATGTCCGCATGGTCTCGCAGGGCGGCAGGAAACTCCCCTACCTGTTGGTGGTAATTGACGAACTGGCTGACCTGATGATGATCGCCCCCGACGAGACCGAGCGCACCATCACCCGTCTCGCCCAACTGGCGCGTGCCACCGGCATCCACATGATCATTGCCACCCAGCGCCCCTCGGTGGACGTGGTGACCGGTCTCATCAAGGCCAACTTCCCGGCCCGCATTGCCTTCGCCGTGGCATCCAACACCGACAGCCGCGTCATCCTTGACCAGCCCGGTGCGGAACGTCTGCTCGGGCGCGGCGACATGCTCTTCCAGGCCCCCGACTCTCCCGCGCCGGTGCGTTTGCAAGGCGTCTTTGTCTCGGATATCGAAATTACCCGGTTGGTGGACTACTGGAAACAGCAGGCGGGTGCATCCAGTCCATATGCCGCCGCGGCTGGGACCTCGGGCGGGACAGCCGGGATTCTTCCGCAGGGTGCGCCGCTCGCGTCCCCGAACTTCGGGGGCAGGCAGGTGCCGATGTTTGAGGATATCACCGCCCTCCAGGGTGACCCGCTCCTGAATGACGCCATAGACACCGTCCGCCGCGAGGGACGTGCATCGGTCTCGATGCTGCAGCGCAGAATGCGCATCGGCTACACGCGCGCCGCGCGTTTGGTGGATACGATGGAAGAAAAGGGCATCGTCGGTCGGCCCGAATCGGGTACCGGCGTGCGCGAGGTGCTGGATTACGGTCCCGCTGCACCGCCAAAAGAAGATTAATTTTGCAGGGGCGACCGGCGCCTCTTGGGGATGGGTTCACCCGCCATCCCAAAGATCGTAATATTTGCAAGGGTATAACGCCAGAGGCCCACATAACCCATATAATCTTGTAAGAGAGCATTCCAAACAGCTATCCTTAGGAGGTGACGTATGAGTAAAGCAATTGCCGATTTAATGAATGAACATGAAGCGATTCTATCTGCCATTCATATCTTGGAAAGGATGATCGCTACTATAGAAAAAGCCACATCAGTAGAAACAAAGGATATTCATGATTTCATCGGGTTCCTAAAAGAGTTTGCAGACAAGTGCCATCATGGGAAAGAGGAGGGACTTTTATTCCCAGCGATGATCGGGGCAGGCGTTCCGGATCAGGGTGGACCTATTGGTGTAATGCTTGCTGAACATGCCCAGGGCAGGAAGTTGATCCGGGATATGGAAGAATCAATCTCAACGGATGTGGACCGGATGAAGCTCGCGCAGGCAGCCAGAGAATATGCAAACCTTTTAAGGAATCATATACAGAAAGAGAATAATGTATTGTTTCCCATGGCGGAAAGAGTGTTAACAGAGACACAATTAGAAAAGCTTTATAAAGGGTTTGAAGAACATGAAGAAAAGGTAATTGGACAGGGGCGGCATGAAGAACTTCATGCCATGCTCAAAAGCCTCCAGGAAAAATACCCAATGTAATAATGAGGCTTGTTGATCCGCCCGCTCCGGGCACCGGCGTGCGCGAGGTGCTTTCCTACGGTCCCGCCTCACCGCCGAAGGAAGGGTAATATGGGGATGTTAGCTGCCTTGTGTGCGTCGGCAGATGACGCGATGTCTAATGTGCGAGTCTATTGATACTTTCCCTGCCTTTTTGACCTATTGGGCTAAATTTCAGGGTAAACTCTTGGACGACCAGATAGAAGGTTGGGCGACAGAGTACATGTCGCTTTGGCCAGACCTTCTGGTCAGGCAAGTCGAAGACTATGCATCGCAGAATTTGGACTGGCGACAAATTGCTCGTGAGAAGGTGTTCCCTTACCTGAACGAGCGACTTCCCGCCATGCAACAG
>JAPLGV010000516.1 GCA_026389975.1 Chloroflexota bacterium | reverse complement strand
TTGTTCCATGTTGGCATCTCCTTTTTGGCTGACACTTTATCACAATTGTCCAGTTTTCAACTTTAATCCCTTATTTTGGCCTTTCCGTTTGGTGTCCACTTTTCAGCTTTAAAGTGTCCAGTTTTAAAGTTTAAATAACAAGAGCGGGCTTGCAGGTTGACAAAAAAGAACATATGTTTTATGATCATTGCGCGGCAAGGGACGTTCTTTGTGTATCCTGCTGTTTTTTCTTTGTACCTTTAAAACCGAATATTTCGGAAAAGGTGTTGTTCCTCATTGTTTTGACACTCGGTTTAACTTCCCCCGCAGGCCTGGTCGATGTGGTTCCCCTAGCCGAGGCGGCGTCCAACCTCCATTTGCGAAGCACCCCTGCGGGGAGCAGGTCATGTTATTTTGCAACCCCATAAACGCCTTTAGTGAATGCTCTTTATTAATCCACATTTTCAACCGCCAGGCGGAAATCATAACAATCTGGTGCAATTACTGATTCTCTAAATGCTCCATAACAAGGGGAAGCCACTAAATTAGTTGAAGAACAAGGCTCTTGGCCGAAAGGCAATCGAAAAACAGACGGAGGTTTTTGCCTCCTTTACTCGGTGGTCTCGACCTCTCACTGCTTGTTCCTGTCGAACTTTTTGCCGGTCGCCAGCTCCACACATTTATAGGCTCCATCGTAGATGCCGATACTCTTGTTCTTGATAATGCATTCGCAGTACATCTGGAGCAGATCATCAGCGTTGGTCAGCAGTTTGATCGCCTGTAAGGTGTGCGGGATGGAGCGAGCTTCCCCGGTTCCATCACCCAACTCTGCACCCCGGATCGCGCCCCACATCTCATGTCCACCGATGCGTTCATTGAAGATCTTTGGTACCGGATAAAAAGCAAGCTCGCTGGGTTTCGTGATCATGACATCCACGACGCGCATTAAGTAGTTGGTAGCATAGACGGCATGGAATGTGTTATCAAATAGGAAAACGTGCAGGCCGCTTGCAGGTTTGGTTCGGATTTCATCCGCATAGGACTCGGTCTCCGCCCAAGTAAAATGCTTCTGGATTATCTCCTGGTACTGGGTCAATTCTTCCTGGAGCCAGTCCCAGTTCTCCTGGTGATCTCCCAGGTTGACGAACAGCGCAATTTTATCTTTATGGATCAGGGGAATGCAATATTCGACGATGGTTTTGAAAAGTTCTCGTTGTGCCCCTGCTCCGCCCATGGTCAACAGGAAGCGCCTGGGTTCATGGTCGTTCATCCGCCTAAGGCGGGCGGCACAGTCGGACTCAATATTTTCCACGATCTCGTGGTCCACGTGATGGCCAACGTAGAAGAGCGCCTCCGGTGGAACGGGGTTCATGATCTTGTTTGTCTCTTCAAAGCCGCGCATGGTGCGGAAACCATAATATCCGGATGGGGATTGGACCCCATGTTTCGCGCCCTCCGTCAATTGAAAGGCCATCGGCCAATTGTCGAACATCATGTCGACTACGTTCGTCATGCCGCCCGCTACGGCACCCATGCAGTTCCACATGTGGGAGGTGAGTATGGGAATGTCTGGCGGAAGGGCCTGGAAGAGGTTCTTGAACAGTTCGCTCATCTTGTAGTCTTTGACATTAGTCTTTAGATACCGCCACGGCCAGCTAACGATATAGAAGTTTAAGAATGAAGACAAGATCGGCAAGGTTGGTTCGCCAGTCGTCACCGATTCCCATACATATTTATTGAATAGCTTGCTTCTCTGCGACAAACGCGAGAAGAAACTGTAGTTCCGGTTGCAGTAGTTGATCACTTCTGTGGTGATACCTGGGATGGCCAGGAGGTCCAACCAGTACGGGGTGAAACCCATGGCCCTGGCACAGGAGGCGCCGGCCATGGCAATGCGGTAATGGCCAAAACCCATGCGGATCGTGCTGCATACGACGGCGTTCCCCTTTTCAATGAATTCCCCCTTCTCCTGACGCAAGATTTCTTTTAATCCAAAGATGGCTCCCCCGTATGGATGGTCTACCGCCCTTAAGGCATATTTCTCGTCCGGGTCATAATGGAACTTCTTGATGAACCAATTCTGGCGCTGAATGATATGCTTAGAATGCAATTTATTAATCGCGTTGTTATATACCACAAAGTGGCCATCTTCCATTTTCATGTTGAGATCCTCTTGAAGGAAGGAATATATTGTTTGGGGATCGATCAGCCGATCGCGGATGGGCTGAATTCCCCTCGGTATTGGAATGCGGGGGCGGTAAAACGCGAGCAGCCATCAGATTATTATATCCTGTTTCCCGATGACTGCTCACAGGTCGCATTGCATCAAATAGAATCTTACTTTCAGTGTAATCGTTGCATCATAAAGAATGTTACCCTACGGCAGGGATTTCAGGCTGCCGGAGGAAAACATGATGAGTCAACGAAGCAAGAAAGAGTTGTCAGAAGAAATTTATCCACGATATTTGAAAGCGAAGAAAGCCGAGAAGAAACGGATTCTGGATGAATTTATTGCAGCAACAGGTTACCATCGCAAGTACGCCATTCGGATATTGAAGCATGGTCGGCCACGCCGCAGTAACAAGAAGCACGGCCTCCCGAAAGTGTATCGCGGTGAAGTGGTGGTGGCGCTGGAACAGATCTGGGAAGTATGCGGGCGGATCTGCTCGAAGCGGCTGCATCCATTTCTACCGGAGATGGTGAAGGTGCTGGAGCGATGCGGCGAATTGCAACTGCCTGCGGAGACCAAAAGGCTATTATTGCAGATGAGCTCTGCAACTATCGACCGTTGTCTGGGCCCGGCCCGCTTTGAGCATCCGTCGCACGGTCTGAGCACCACCAAACCCGGCAGCCTGCTCAAGAAGGCAATCCCGGTGCGCACCTTCACTCCCTGGGATGAAGACAAGCCTGGCTTCCTGGAAATTGACCTGGTGGCGCACTGTGGCGGGTCCGTAGAAGGCCAGTATATCAATACTTTGACCTGTGTGGACCTTTCCACCGGCTGGATCGAGTGCCTGGCGGTGCACCACCGCACCCAGCAGGCTGTTTTCGAAGCCATCCGGAGCATGCGCACCCGTCTGCCTTTTCTTTTGCTCGGTCTCGACTCAGATAATGGCGGCGAGTTCATCAACGCCTTGCTCTACCAGTACTGCCTGTCCGAAGAGATCACCTTTACGCGCTCTCGTCCTTACCAGAAGAACGACCAGGCGCATGTCGAGCAAAAGAATTGGTCCGTCGTCCGGCGTCTCATCGGCTATGACCGCTTCGAAACCGAAGAAGAATACCTGCTCTTACAAAGCATCTACACAGACCTGCGCTTATATGCCAACTTCTTCCAGCCCGTTTTGAAACTGGTCTCGAAGGAACACGTGGACAAAAAACTCATCAAACGATATGATACGGCTGCTACCCCTTATCAGCGTGTCCTGGCCGCCAATGAGATACCCTTCGAAACCAAAGCCCGTTTGAC
>JAPLGV010000449.1 GCA_026389975.1 Chloroflexota bacterium | reverse complement strand
TCTATGCTTTTTACGCCTTTGACAGGAGTTTTTAATTTCGTTAAGGGCTTTTTTGTTGGAATAGTCGCAATGCCATCTTGCCTTTCAGGTATCCCATGAACTCCGATACCGCATATTTCGGTGGAATTATCACCACCAGATGCACATGGTCAGGTTGCACATTCAATTCCAGCACTTCTACTTGTTCTTTCTGCTTGCACAGTTGATACACTTGTTGCTTGGCATATTCTCCAATCGCATCCTTGAATATTCGGTATCGGTACTTCGGACAAAACACAACATGATACTTGCACTCGTAGAGCGAATGTGATAGCCTTCTGAATCGTTGGGCCATGATGAGTCTCCTTTTGGATTGTTGCACACCTTCCAGGGAGGCTCATCATACCCACATTCTCAACTACTTTTCACGGTAGAACCTTTTCACTCTACCCACTGCCATAGGCAGTGGTTTTACAAGCCAATCAATCGTTCCGCCAGATCTGGCAGGACGGCTTTATTTCCGTACCCGTTTCAGAGCCTCTATAAACACCCCCGCTTTTTTTTCCAAATTGACATCCTCCCTCACGATGCGGTAGGATTCGGCGCCCGTGGCGCGCAGGTGGGAGGCGTCCGACAGGGCCTCGTGCAGGAGCCCGGTCAGCGCGGCGGGGTCGCTTACACCCCAAATTCAAACGTCGGCATTCCCTTAATTTTCGTATGTATGCGGAACAGTCCGCCAGAGAGGGGAACCTTTGCCAATTGTTCCGCGCTCATCCCTTTGCGCGCCGAGGTAATGTAGAGATCGGTCAGATCCGGCCCGCCAAAGACACAGGAAGTGACATTCAACGCCGGGACGGGGATCGCTTCCAGCAGTTGACCGGTGGCCGGATTCCACCTGGTGAGTTTTGCCCCGCCCCACATCGCCACCCATAACATCCCTTCGGAATCGGAGGTCATTCCATCCGGCCAGCCCAATTTGGGCGGGACGTTGACCACCGGGCGCGGGTTGGCGATATTGCCGGTTGCCAGATCATAGTCGAAGGCGGTTACCTGGCGCGTGGGTGTGTCGATATAGTAGAAAGTCTGGTAGTCAGGACTCCAGGTCAGGCCGTTGGAGATACGGACGCCGGTCAGCAGGGTTTTCAGCGTGCCGTCGGGAGAATAGGAATATAGCGAGCCGCTGGCTTCTTTTTCTGCATCGTCCATCGTCCCGGCCAGGAAGCGCCCGGCCGGGTCGCATTTGCCGTCGTTGAAACGGTTGCCAGTCAGGTGCGGCTCGGGATTGGCGAGGAAGACCATCCGCTGGGACGGCAGGTTGAAGGTCATAAAACCGCTGTTCAAGGCAATGACCAGGCTTGTACCCCGGGCCTGCAGGGAGACCGGCCGCGGGGCTACACAGCCCAGGCTTTCGCCCACATTGACCCAGTGGTCGATCTCCTCACTCGGGTCATAGGTATGCAGGCGCCCGGTGTGGATGTCCACCCAGTAAAGCAGGCCGCGGGAAGCGTCCCAGGCGGGACCTTCGCCGAGGTCGGCGCGTGCGTCCAGGAGCAATTCAGGTTGCATGGTTTTAGCGGGTCACTTTCGCTCGCACCACAAAATTATCCACCGCACCGAAACGGTACTTGTATTCCTCGTCCCCCCGCATGAAATCGAACTCGGCGCGCTTGTTCTCGTTGGCCCATTGCAGGAGATGCCCCAGCAGCACCCAGCCGGGGGACAGCTCCAGGAAGCGCGGGTTTATGCC
Source organism: Chloroflexota bacterium (assembly GCA_026389975.1). Lineage (GTDB taxonomy): Bacteria > Chloroflexota > Anaerolineae > Anaerolineales > Villigracilaceae > UBA877. The sequence goes on along the minus strand of JAPLGV010000449.1, from coordinate 1,728 downwards.
GGAGTTGTAGACCCAGATGCGGTTCAAGTAATCGAAATTGAGGTAGCCGGCGGCTTTCTGCCCGTCAACTTCGAGGAAGGCCAGTTGCAGCCAGCCATTCTCGAAAGCGGCGCGGCACGAGAGCTGCATCTGCCGGCGCATCGCCTCGGTCAGGAATTTCGCCTTCTCCGGTTCCTCCGCCATCATTGCCAGGAAGGCATCCACTTCGGCATCGAGAGTCGCACCATCTGACACACTATACCAGCGCACATCCCTGCCACTTTCTTCGGCGCGGCGCATTTTGCGGCGGATCTCGTGGCGCTGTTTTTTGTCAATGCCGGAGAGATAGGTCTCGAAGTCGCCCGTCAACGGGATGGACGGGGTGTGGTAGGTCTGCTCCTGGACGAAGGTCCAGCCGCGCTTTTCGGATTCAGCTTTCAGGACCGGGAGTGTGGGCGAGGCTTCGGGGAGGTTCTGCCAGTCGAGGATCTGCCATGGTTTCGACTCCGCTTCCGGGGCAGGCACGTTCAGCCCGGCGGGCCCGGAATGACCGAGAAAATCCAGCAAACCAGAGATGAAAGCGGATAAATCTGTCGGGCGGACGATCAGGTCAAGGTAATCCGAGATTTCGATACTGCCGAGCAGCAGGAGCGCCGGGTCACCGTCTCGATTTTTGGCAGCAAAGAGCGGGGCCACCCCGGCCAGCCGACCATCCTGACGGGCGACAACGACTGCCAATTCTGAGTCCGGCCACTCGCCCCCGCCGCGCGTTTCCCACCAGATGCGCAGGTATTCGTGCCGCAGGAAGGGCACATGGGTGACGCTTTCGTCCAGAAGTGCGTTCCATTCAGTTGCCAGTGGCTCAAGATCTGTGAAACTGCGGTGAAGGGTAAATTCCATACGGGGATTTTACCAGTATAATATAAGTGTGGCTACCGCGTTCGATCTCAACCTTCTCCCGTTTTACCGTATCAAAGGCCAGGAATGGCCGCAACTGCCCGGGTTGCTGGCAATGGTGCCGCCCCGGCGCACTGCCCGCGGCCGCGAGGATGACCGCCTGATTATCTACCTGGCCTTTTCAGGGAACGACCCCTTTTCCTCCAGCGAGTATAACCAGACTGCCACCCAGATGGCTCAGCGGTTTTACCAGACCGCCGGTTCGTTGACTTCCGCCATCCGCACCGTTGCTCAGACCCTCAACCTTTCGCTGGTGGACCGCAACCTGCGCACCACCGGCAAGGGGCAGTACATCATCGGCCGGTTGATCCTGGGTGTGCTGCGCGGTTCGCAATTCGTAGTTGCCCAGTGCGGGCCGACGCATGTTTTCCACCTGACGGGGAAGGAGACGCGCCAGGTTCACGACGTACAAATTTCTGGGCGCGGCCTTGGCATCGGCCAGGCTACCCCACTCTATTTTGCACAACTCAACCTGAATCCCGGCGACCAGTTGGTGCTGTGCACCGACCTGCCCTCCGGCTGGGAGGCAGCGCTGCTGGGCGAACACCTTGTTTCACCGAACACCCTGCGTCGCGAATTGCTTTCCATCACCGGTGACGACTTGAATGCGATATTGGTTCAGGTGCAGGCAGGGAAGGGCAATCTGAACATCCTGAAAGCGCTGGCTGCGCCTGCTCCCGACGCAGCGGCTCCGGACCATCAACCGGATTCCGGGGTAGTCCCGGTTTCAGCACGGGACGTGGTAGTCCCGGTTCCAGCACGGGACGTGGAACAGGCAACCAAACCTGCTCC
>JAPLGV010000102.1 GCA_026389975.1 Chloroflexota bacterium | reverse complement strand
GCGTCAAGTACATATTAGACCCAGATGGTAAGATATTGGCGTAAGGCGATTTCTCTTCTCCTCCTTTCAAGAGAGCCGGGGCCGGCGTCCCCGGCTCTCACGATTCTACTGCTTTTTGCATTAATATGTGAACTTTGAACGATCAAATTACAGGTATATATCAATTTGTTGGGTTCAAATTTTTTCGCAGTACCTTGTAACACAATGTTATAATCCCTTTTGTCGGCAGACTATCGCCGGGGATTTCCCGTGATTCTTTCCCACCTCGCTTACCGCGCCCGCCAGTTCTGGAATGCCCTGCCCGGCCCCCGCAGGCGGGTCGAGACCAAGACGCTTCTTCCCCATCTTTCTCCTTCCCAAATTGTCCTTTTTCGCCGGATGCAGCCCTCCGAGCAGACCCATGCCTATCAGATGCTCGAACGATTGAAAGCTTCTGGTCAGACCGATCCGGATCTGCTGGCCGCTGCCCTCCTGCACGATGTTGGCAAAGTCCTGGTTCCGCTTTCCTTACTCGACCGCGTGGTCATCGTGCTGGGCAAACGCTTTTTCCGGCGAAGAGCCAGGCGCTGGAGCGAGGGGACACCCAGCCGACTCCGCCGCCCATTCGTTGTGGCCGCACATCACCCCGACTGGGGTGCAGACCTGGCAGAGCAGGCGGGCGCTTCTTCCCGGACTGTGGACCTGATCCGCCGCCACCAGGACATTCCCTCCGTTGATGACTCCTTGCTGTCCGCATTGCAATCTGCGGATGATGAAAATTGATGCACGGGCAAATTGCCAGGAACGTTTACCACGAAATCACCAAGTCGCCAAGTTTTTAATCGTTTCGTGTCTCTGTGCCTTCGTGGTTAGATTAGTTAGAATGAGGAAACAATGACTGTAAAAATCACCATCATCGGCCTCGGCCAAATAGGCGCTTCGTTGGGACTGGCGCTGGCAAACCACAAAGACCAGGTCACTACGCTCGGCCACGATAAATCGCCGGAGACCGCCCGCAAAGCCCAGAAGCAGGGTGCGGTTGAGAGTATTTCCTACAACCTGCCCGCCTCCATCGAAGGCGCGGACGTAGTCGTACTGGCAATTCCCTTCGATAAGATTTATGAAACATTGAAAATTATTGCACAGGATGTACGCGAGGATGCCGTCGTGATGGACACCGCGCCGGTCAAATCGGTGGTGGCAGAATGGGCGAAAGAACTCCTGCCGCCCAAATGCCATTACGTCGGCCTGACCCCGGCGCTCAACCCGGTCTGCCTGGAGGATGCCGCGCTGGGGCTGAACGCCGCTCGCGCCGACCTATTCCAGAAAGGGGTGATCGCTGTCACTGCTCCGCAAGGGACGGTTGAAAGGGCGCTCAAACTGGCGGCTGATTTTGTCGCCCTCCTTGGCGCGCAGCCCTTTTTCGCGGACCTGACTGAAGTGGACGGGGTGATGGCCTCGGCCCACCTCCTGCCGGGATTGTCCGCGGCGGCACTGACCGAGACTGTCACCGGTCAGCAAGGCTGGTCCGACATCCGTAAAATGGCCGGGAAGCCTTATTCAGCCGCCACGCAGCCGCTCGACGGGGAAGAGCCCGCCGCGCTGGCCGAGGCCATCCTGCATAACCGCGCCAATACGATCCG
>JAPLGV010000282.1 GCA_026389975.1 Chloroflexota bacterium | reverse complement strand
TGGACGCCGTCTACAAGCTGACGGATGGCTTCCGGCTGGTCGCCGGTAGGCTGGAAGGGGGAAACGAGTTTGAAATCCATATGGGTTCCGGGGAGGGGAGCAAGACAACAGAACAGGAGTTTTGTTCTAACATAAAATCACCGCCAGAGATGGCGACGAAAGCAGAGTCTTTGGGAATTCCAGTGACAGAGGGATAAATTTCCTCAGCGCCGAGAGAATGGGATAACAGGAATTCCTGATTGCCCTACAAAACTGGCCGAAAAAATGTTCGCGGCCAGGTACAGAAATCCAACCCGTAAAATTTCTATGGAGAAGGAACACCGGATGGTTTAGCCGGGTATCCTCCGCCCCAGTTGGTGATATCGCAATTCACTGTTTGGTTACTGATAACCAGCACATAAACCGTGCAGCCACCGGCGTGGCCGGATGAGTCATAGGCCACTACTTGAAAGTGACCGGGAATCAAATAACTACTGCTCATTGCGAAGTTGGTTTCACCAGCACCGGTAATCAAATAGGAGTAGTAATAAGGCGGTTCCTGGCCATATGCCACGATTGCCAGACCCGGGACAGAGCCATAGGGATACCCGGAGATACCCCCTGCGATCGTACCCGGAGCCGAGTTTGGTGTATTGGTAGGGCCCGTCGTCTCGGTGGGAATCTGGGTATTTGTGGGCTGGTCCGAGGTTGGGGAAGCGGGGGAAGTTATTGACATCTGCGGTGCAATCTGGGTCAATGCTGCCAGAGTCAAAGCCACCTTGGTGGCGACGGTGCCCGAGTCCGGTCCGGTTACGCCTCCCTGTGGCAGGTTGCAGGCTGCCAGAAGGATGACGAGCAATAGTGAGACTGCCAGGCCGGGAAAGATCGGTTTCATTTGTATAAATACTCCTTCATTTTTGATATGGATGCGGGTGTGTTTTCATCGGGAATGAAAATGCAGTCGTCACGCGCTCCAATTCGATGCTGTTGTGTTTATTATAGAACACTTCTGTTCGGAAACCTATACCCTTTTTCAGGCTCTTTGGAAATTCCCGTGATAGAGGGAAAGAGATGGGCAACACCCCCTTTTTACCCCATCACCACTGCGATTCCCTGAAAACCTTTTTTCAACCTGCTTATAGGCGCAAATGGAAAGGAACATCAATGACGACGCGCTCCCGTCCCGGTTTACGGCGGCGATAAAGAAGCGCCGCTTTAATTAACCAGGCAGTCTGGTTATGCAAAAGCGTCTGCCACCATTTGCCGGGGATAAATTCGGGCAAGACCACCGCAGCCAGTTGACCGTCATTGTGCTGCGCGTCCGTCTCGTCCAGGAATTGCAGCAGCGGGCCAACAAGGGAACGATACGGCGAAGGGACCACCACCATCGGCACGTCCGGCCACCAGGCTTCCCATTCGACGCGTGCCTTCTCCCCTTCACCGGGCTCCAACTCCACAAAGACTGCGGTCACATTTTCGGAAATCGAACGGGCAAAATTAACCGCCCCGACCATCCCGCGGTGGATACCGGAAATCGGGATGACCACCCGGGTGGTCTCGACCGGTTTCAGCGAGGGTGGCAGCCCCTTCAGCGAGAGCTCTTCCCGGACCCGTATATAATGTGCAAAAATCCGACGGAAGCCGAGCACGATCAGCGGGATGAGCAAGATGGTGACCCATGCACCTTCCATAAACTTGCTGATGATGACCACCACCAGTGTTGTCAGGGTTGCCAGTGCGCCGATGCCGTTGATGGATGATTTCAAACCCCAATGCTGGCCGCGTTCCTTCCACCAGTGGACCACCATCCCGGCCTGTGAAAGCGTAAACGCCAGGAATGCGCCGATGGCAAATAATGGGATCAAGGCATGGGTGTCACCGCCAAAGAGAACGATTAAAACGGCAGTAAAGAATCCCAAAAGGAGGATGCCATTGGTAAATGCCAGCCGGTCGCCAAGACTGCTAAACTGGCGCGGCAGGAACCCATCCCGTGCCAGGATGGCTGCCAGGCGTGGAAATCCGGCAAAACTGGTGTTGGCGGCCACAGTCAGGATTCCCAGCGTGGCAAATTGGATAACATAGTAAAGTGCTCCGTTATCGAACAACCGCCGCGCCAGAGCGGACAGAATTGTCTCCTGCGGACCGGCTACAACGCCCAGGAACTGTGTCAGGCCGATGCTCCCGGCGAATAGCAAACCCATCAAAACAGCCATGACCATCAGCGTCCGGCCGGCGTTTTTCGCCTGGGGCGGCTGGAAGGCCGGGACACCGTTGCTGATAGCCTCTACGCCGGTCAAGGCAGTGCTGCCGGTGGAAAAAGTATGCAGGATCAGGAATAACGTCAATGGCTGGATGGCTGGAGGCGCAACCACTGCCAACGGAGTTGGCCCCTCGATGGCAAGGCGGATGAGTCCATACACGAGCATTGAAAAATACGTTCCCAGGAAGATATAAACGGGGACTGCCATGAAAGTCCCGGCCTCCTGCAGGCCACGCAGGTTGACCAGGGTAATGACCAGGAGCAGGACCAGCGCAATGGCGACGCGGTGCGGCCACAGGTCCGGAAAGGCTGAAGCCAGGGCTGCAACTCCCGCCGTCAGGCTGACAGCTGCGTTCAGGGCCGCGGCCAATAGTCCAGGCAGAGTGCCAAGGTTTGTACGGGCAACAATGTAGGAGCCACCGCCGGAGGGATAACCGTGGATGGTCTGGAAATACGACAAGGCCACGATGACAAGCAGGCTGGTAATCCCCAGTCCAATCGGCCAGGCATAGGAGAGGCCCAGGCTGCCCGCCACCACCAATCCCAGGTAGATTTCCTGGTTGGCATAGGCGATGGAAGCCAGCGCATCCGGCGAGAATGCTGCCAGGGCACGAATTTTATTCAGTTGTTTATGGCCGAGGGATTGAGTGGGGAGTGCCGGACCAATTAAAAGGTCTTTCAATTTGGAAAGCATTTACGGTTTCCTTCTGAGCTTCCGGGGTCTCCGGGGGCAGTCTAAACAAACCAAATGTTCACAACAGCATTCAGAGCAATATCTACCATAAAACCAGATTCGAGTTTATTATAGAACAGATTGTCCCTTTTCACCTCTGGAGATTGTTCGATGCCGACTTTGCCGACCAAAGATACCCACCCTGCACGACTGCCGATCTTGGCACATGGGAGCAATTCCAAAATTTCCCCCAGGCTGGCTGAAAGCGCTCATACCGACATCCCGGGCATACTCGCACAACTCAAGACAACGCAGGACGGTCTGAGCCAGGCAGAAGCCGAGGCGCGCCTCGAACATTTCGGGCCGAATGTGGTTGCCAAAGAAAAGCATCGCACCTGGCTGATGCGCCTGTGGGATAACATCAAAAATCCACTCGTCATTCTGCTGATGGTGCTGGGCATTATCTCATATTTGACCGGGGACATCCGGGCAACCATCATGATTTTACTGATGGTGATCCTTGGCATTGTGCTGCGCTACGTCCAGGAAAGCCGCGCCGATACCGCTGCCGAAAAACTCAAGGCGATGGTCAGCACGACTGCCACGGTGATTCGCGATGGTCAGCGGAAAGAGATTCCCCTGAAGGAATTGGTTTCCGGTGATATCGTGGTCTTGGCAGCCGGTGACATGATCCCGGCGGATGTGCGTTTGCTCACCGCTAAAGACCTGTTCCTCAACCAGGCCGCCCTGACCGGGGAATCGCTCCCCGTGGAGAAGACAACCCTCGTCGTCGCCGAAGCGGCGCAGAACCCGCTGGAAATGCCGAACATCTGCTTCCTCGGCTCGAATGTGGAAAGCGGTACTGCCTCGGCAGTGGTCGTCCAGACCGGAGGCGGCACCTACTTCGGTGCGCTGGCGAACAGTATCCTCGGCCAGCGCGTTCTGACCAGTTTCGACAAAGGCATCAACCAGTTCACCTGGCTGATGATCTCGTTCATGGTGATCCTGGTGCCGCTGGTATTCCTGTTCAATGGATTGAGCAAGCACAATTGGTTGGAGGCCTTCATGTTCGCCCTGGCAGTCGCCGTCGGTCTGACCCCCGAAATGCTGCCGATGATCGTGACGGTCAATTTGTCGAAAGGCGCTCTGGCGATGTCCAAGAAGAAGGTCATCGTCAAGCGCCTGAATTCCATCCAGAACCTTGGGGCGATGGACGTACTCTGCACCGACAAAACCGGCACTATCACGCAGGGCAAAATCGTGCTGGAAAAGCATCTGGATGTAAAAGGCAACCCCAGTGCCCGTGTACTGCACTACGGGTATATGAACAGCTACTACCAGACCGGCCTGAAGAACTTGATGGACGAAGCCATCCTCAACCACGGCGACCTGAACGAAGAACTCCAGGTGGATGAAAACTTCACCAAGATTGATGAGTTGCCGTTTGATTTCCAGCGTCGCCGCATGTCAGTCATCCTGGAGAACAAACAGGATCAACAAATCCTGATCTGCAAGGGCGCGGTCGAGGAGATTATGAAACTCTCCACGCACGTCGAGATCAACGGCGAGATCCTGGAAGTGACCGCGGAACACGACGAGCATCGCAAACGGCGCGTCAGGGAATTGAATTCCGAAGGTTTCCGCGTTATTGCCGTGGCTTATCGGGTTTTCCCGGGCGACAACGACGAACCGCATTACACGGTCCGGGACGAATCGGATTTGACTCTGCTGGGATATATGGCCTTCCTGGACCCGCCCAAGGCCACTGCTTCGGAGGCTTTGGGCAAACTCCATGAGCACAACGTTGCCACCAAAATCCTGACTGGCGATAATGAGATCGTCACCGGCAGCATATGCAAGCAGGTTGGGCTGCCAGTGGACCACATCCTGCTTGGCCCGGAAATCGAGGGGATGACTGAGTCGCAGTTGGCCGAGGCTGCCGAGAGTACCACCGTCTTCGCCAAGCTCTCGCCCTCCCACAAGGAGCGCATCATCCGCGCCCT
>JAPLGV010000392.1 GCA_026389975.1 Chloroflexota bacterium | reverse complement strand
ACCAGGGCCAGGGCGGCCTGCGAGCGGCGCAGAATCTCCTGGCGGGGTACGCCCAGGTTGGAGGGCCCGAAGGCCAGCTCGGTGCGAATGGTGGGCATGAACAACTGCACTTCGGGATCCTGCATCAGTGTGCCGCAGACCTGCGAGGTGACGTACAGGGGTTCGTCCCACGGGTCGATGCCGGCAACCGATACGCTCCCCCGCCTCCGCCCGCCATAGATGTGCGGCGCGATGCCGCTCAGCAGGTAGCACAGCGTCGACTTGCCCGCTCCATTGGCGCCCAGCACGACCACGAACTCCCCCCGCCGAGCGGTCAGGTTGAGGTTCTTCAGAGCAACCACTTCGCCTTCGTAGGTGAAGGTGACATCCTGCAGGGAGAGGATTTCGTTTTCAATCATAGATTAATTCTCTGCTTCAATTTGCAGCAACCATGAATGACTCTACTGCAAAAACCATCTAAACACAAAGGTCACGAAGGAAAAGTCTTCATCACTTATCCTTTGTGTACGTCGTGGCCTTCGTGTTAAAGACCTTTTTGCAGTGGACTCATGAATGCATTTCGCCGCCGGTGTGGGGAAGGGGGCTCGGAAAATCAGATTACCAGATGGAGCCTTCGATTTTGGGCAGGCCGCTGCGCTCCAGCGCCTCGATAATCGGGACGGTGATCACCGCGGTAATGGCAGACAGCGCCACAACCCACCAGGAGTAGGCCAGGTGGGTGGCTACGCCCAGCTCGGAGGAGAAGTTATACAGGTACCAGTAGGGGCGTGTCCAGGGAATCCACCAAACCAGCATGGCGGTCAGGATCACCAGGAAAATGCCTCCATAGCGTTGGGTGCGCTTTTTGGAAACGATCCAGTTAGGCATCAACCGAGTACCGAGTGGAGTGACGGCGATGATCGTCGAAGGAATCCAGTACAGCGCAGCCAGTATGAAATAGAGCGGTTCAGGCACTTTGCCAAAACCACCTTTTGCGCCTGGCAGGTAGAAGGGCACCAACCAGCCGAGGATACCAATGACAATGAATAACGCGGCGTTAATTAACCACAGGCGTTTATTTTTCATCATCAAGGCAACCAGGATGGCGGGCGCGGCCGCGCCGATGACCACGTCCACCAATTGCAGTGGGTAAGCGGCGGGAGCGATAAACATGCCGATGACCCCCCCGATAATTGCAGCGACAATCCCACCGATCGGCCCTAGCAGCAGGGGGGCGATCGCCGCAAACGGGGTCGCCAGCGGTACGTAGCCCCCGCCACCGACATAGGGGAAGATAGGGATCAGTGCAGTCACGCCGATCAACGCTCCAAATAGCGTGACCCAGGCGATGGATGCTCCGCCGATCCGGCCGGTCGTCTTCCTGGAACTAACTTTCTCGGTCTCTTGAGACATGGGAATCAAACCTCCTTCGATTAGATTACGCAGCCAGGCATCCTGAGACGTTGCTTCCGTCCGGACGAAAGTACCTGGTCTGCTAGGATATTGAAACGAGCCCCCTTCCCGAGGCCCGATAATCCTTTAAGTGGACTCTTCCTGGAGCACAGGAATCGTCGCCGAACCCTGCGGAAAAACCGCCGCCTGCGCCTGGGGTCCATACTGGCGCAGCAACTCATCCACACCGGCTTGCAGGGAGGCTGGTTGGCTGAAGCCCATCGCCTCCAGCTCGGCCGGTGGGATGCCATCTGTCACCATATACAGGCGCTTCTCCGCTTTGATGCGCGCCAGGGCGTATCCCAGCACACTGAAAGTCACTTTGCTGCTGCGCCGTGTCACGTCGCGCAGGTAATCTTCCGGCCGCTTGGAACGGTCGGCCATCAGGCGGTAGAATTCCTCTCCCCCCACTCCGTCGGGGCAGGCGGCTACCAACAGGATGCTGCCCCCCTCGCGCACCAGGGCGTCGGCGTATTCGACCGCCCGCACCGCCTGGTACAGGTCAATATCGTAGGGCGCGGCGGATGTCACGGCGAAATCCACCTGCACCGGGCAGGTCACTTCATTTACCTGCTTCGCCAGTACGACGGCCTCGTGAAACACCCGTTCCGGTGTCCCGGCAAAGGCACGCACGATGCGCTCGTCCTGGGAGAGCACCACGTCCAGCACCAGGTCCATCTTCACCAGCGCGCCTGCCTCTTCGAGATCCTGCCGGCAGGGCACGTCCACCCGCCCAAACTGGCGGAAGCCCAACACCACGTGGGTGTGGCTGGCGTTGATGGTATCCAGCGCGGCCACGCCCGGCACGATCAGCTTGCGCCCGCCCGAATAGCCGGCGTAGGGGCTGGGGCCGACGTGACCGATGCCAATTAAGCGGTCCGCCTCCACCGCCAGCCGGTTGACCCATACCGGTGTGCCGCGCCGGGTGATGCCCATATACACCTGGTTGGCCTGGTCGTCGCAGCGGTGCTGCTCGATGCGGTAGCTGACGTAGATCGCCTCGCCCACCTTGCGCTGTAATTCAGCTTCGGTGCTCAAGCGGTGCGTGCCGTGGGTGACCAGGATGGTCACATCCTCGTTGCGTACGCCAGCCTGGTCGAGCTGCTCTAACAGCGCGGGCAGCGCCAGGCCGGTGGGCGTGGTGCGGGTGTGGTCGTCCACCAGGATGACCACTTTTTCGTTGGCTTTGGCGATCAGGTTCAGTGGGGGAAGGTCGAGCGGGTAGGCCAAGGCGCGGCGAATCTCAGCCTCCGGATCATCACACCCCGGCGTCTCGAGCGGCTGGTAGATACCGGCCAAGTTGGCCTCGGGCACTTGAAACCCGATCATCTGGCTACCATAGGGGAGACGAATTTCCATCGCTCGCTTCCTGGATATTTACTGCTTCTTGCATAAATTGGTGAACTATTTGGTGCGTTTTTCCCTGGAAGAAACAGGGTTTTGCTTCGGCGATTTACGCAGTACTCTGTAGGCAGGTTGAAGTGGTCGTTGTGCGTCAGTGCGATTGTTATGGGACACTGGTTTTATTATAGCAGGATTGACTCCCTTTCGTCAAACAAAAGTGACTGGTGATTACCCACAAGTCTGATGGCTGAAAAAAGCCCTGCTCGAAGTGATAAAGTAGGTGTGCGAACGCCACAACGATAGGAGCAGAGCCGTCATTAATATAGCACCGGAAAACATTCTTGCCAAGTTGCCGTTTGAAGAAATTTCGAAAAGCATGGAGAACCACATCCAGCCTTTTTTAGGGATGTTGCCAGACAAGCGCATGAAGGCTGTGATTTAACAGATGGTGCTGGACATTCTTGGCGGACAAACGCCGCTGATCACCGGCATGGCTCGCCCGAATACGAAAGAGGCCGAGAGGCCTGGGTGGTTGCCAAGCGCATGTACCGGTTGATGGCAAACGAACACCTGAAGACAGGCGTTATATACAAATTGCCCAAGCGAAACCAGCCTCAAATGAACTGGTTCCCGCTTTGAAGTTCGCTCGACACTAGATATCTTGCATAACTCAAAAAACATCTCGTAGTAACGACTTCAGTCGTTTAGTTCGTGGCAAGAAGCGACTGAAGTCGCCACTACAACCCACTTTTGAGGTCTACTGTGTAATTTCAGCCGAAAAACCGTTTTTACTGCTTCTGGCATAAATACGTGAACATTGAATGATCAAAATACAGGGACCTTCGGCAGCAATTTTGGTTCGGATATTTACGTGGTAGTCCCGGTTCCAGCACGGGACGCAGTACCCTGAAGGTTGTTT
>JAPLGV010000009.1 GCA_026389975.1 Chloroflexota bacterium | reverse complement strand
CTAATTACCTGATTACTGATTCCGAGATCTTCGGCTGGGAACGTCCGCAGCCACGCCAGCGTCCGCGACCGGGGGCCGAGACCCCCGAAGCGGCCTACGCGGACCTGAATCCGGGCGATTGGATTGTGCATGTGGATTACGGCGTCGGGCGATACACCGGACTGGTTCAGCGTACGCTCGAAGGGTTAGAACGCGAGTTCCTGTGCGTTGAATATAAAAACGGCGACCAGGTCTACGTCCCCATCCACCAGGCCGACCGACTGACCCGTTACATAGGGCCGAACGGCTCGCTGCCCGCGCCAGGGAGTCTGGGAACGCAGGAATGGCCGGAGACCAAGCGCAAGGTCCGGGAAGCGGTGCAAGTGGTGGCGCAAGACCTGCTCGATCTGTATGCCCGTCGCCAGGTCGCCGAAGGTTTCGCCTTCAGTCCCGATATTGCGTGGCAGGGTGAGTTGGAGTCCAGTTTTCCCTATATCGAGACCGATGATCAAGTCAAAGCGCTGACCGACATCAAACGCGACATGGAGACTCCCCGCCCGATGGACCGCCTGCTGTGCGGTGACGTGGGCTACGGCAAGACCGAGGTGGCACTGCGGGCGGCGTTCAAAGCCGTGATGGACGGGCGGCAGGTGGGGGTACTCGTCCCGACCACCGTGCTGGCGCAGCAGCACTACGATACGTTCCGGCAGCGGCTCTCGGCCTTCCCGGTGACAGTCGAGATGCTTTCCCGCTTCCGCACACCGCGCGAGCAGAGCCAGATTTTGTACGCCCTGGCGCAGGGTGCAGTGGACATCGTCATCGGCACGCACCGGCTCATCTCAGCCGATGTGCAGTTCAAGGACCTTGGGCTGGTGATCATTGACGAGGAGCAGCGCTTCGGTGTGACGCATAAGGAACACCTGAAGAAACTGCGTACCGAAGTGGACGTGCTCACCCTGACCGCCACACCCATCCCGCGCACGCTTTACATGGCACTGACCGGCGTGCGTGACATCTCTAACCTGAATACGCCGCCCGAGGAGCGCCTGCCCATTATTACCCACGTGGGACCGTACTCACCAAAACTGGTCCGCCAGGCCATCCTGCGCGAACTGGAACGCGGCGGGCAGGTCTTCTTCGTCCACAACCGCGTCCAGACGATTGACGCCATGCGTATGCACCTGGAGAAACTCGTCCCCGAGGCGCGCATCGCCATCGGTCACGGCCAGATGCACGAGACCGAGCTGGCAAGCGTGATGCACCGTTTCACAGCCGGAGAGATCGACATTCTGCTCTCAACCTCCATCATCGAATCCGGCCTCGACATTCCCAACGCCAACACGCTCATTGTGGACCGGGCAGATGCCTTCGGCCTGACTCAGTTATACCAGTTGCGCGGACGCGTCGGGCGCGGGGCGGCGCGCGCCTACGCTTACTTTTTCCGGCACAACAAACTGACTCCCACGCCCGAGGGCCAGGAGCGGCTGGAAGTCATTGCCGAGAACACACAACTGGGGGCGGGTTACTCGATTGCCATGCGCGACCTGGAAATGCGCGGGGCGGGGGAATTGCTGGGAACGCGGCAATCGGGACATATTGCTGCGGTGGGGTTTCATCTGTACACGCGGCTGCTGGCCGCGGCGGTCAAGCAGGCCCGTACGCTCGGCAGGTTCGAAGGCCTGAAAGTGGACCTGAAATCTGCCAGCCTGGATTCCGTCCAGCCGATGGGCTTACCGGTCAACGTGGACCTGCCACTCGCAATCGGAATCCCCGAAACCTACGTCCCCGACACGAATCTGCGCCTGCGTCTCTACCGACGCCTGGCCGACCTGACCGACAAGTCCGCCCTGGAGGCGCTCGCTGCCGAATTTACCGACCGTTTTGGTCCACTCCCGGAGATGATTACCAACCTGTTCTATCAGATGCAGGTCAAGCTGCTGGCCGAAGCGGCCGGGCTGGTCTCGATCGGAATGGAAAGCGGACAGATCGTGCTGCGCTACCCGGCCTCCCCGGAAGGGACAGAGTCAAAACGCTTGCCTGATCTGGGGCCAGGGATCCGGGGCGGAAAGAATGCCTACTGGTGTTTGTTTGGGAAAGATACGGATTGGCAGGTGAGATTGTTGGAAGTGCTGGAAAGATTGCAGAAGTAAACCAAGCGGCTGGCTTTTCTCCAGCCGCTTTTTTGTCGGTGGTATTTGTTACACCGGTTCCCTTACGCCATCTTCCGTATTCTTACTTCAATTTTCTTCTCCCCCTTCAACAACTCCACCAATTTCGAAACATCCGTATTCCCATAATGATACGGATACAAGATGCGCGGCCGGAAGGCTTTGGCCGCCTCGGCCACCATCTCCGGCGTCATCGTGTAGGGCAGGTTCATCGGCAGGAAGGCGATGGCAATATCCTGCAACGCCTTCATTTCAGGGATGTTCTCGGTATCTCCGGCGATGTAAAGGCGCGTATCGCCGAATGTCAGAACATATCCATTCCCGGCGCCTTTCGGGTGGAAGGGCTGTCCGTTCTCGCGCTTATGGATGAGATTGTAGGCTGGAACAGCCTCAACCGGTATCCCGTCCACCGTCTGCACGTCCCCATTGCGCAGTACGATCCCGCCTGTGGTCTGCTGAGCGCAGGCCTCAGTGAGCACCAATACAGTTTTCTCCGTTCGGATGGATGCCATGGCTTTGGGATCCAGGTGGTCAGAATGTTCGTGGGTGAGAAAGACGATGTCGGCTTTCGGCAGTTTGGAATAATCGGCCACTTCGCCGAACACGTCAACATAGATATTTTTCCCCTGGAAAACCAGCAAGAGGCTGCCGTGTCCGAGGAACGTGATCGCCAAGTCTCCGGCGGAGGTGGGGAGTACATCGATTTCAAATTGTCCTTGTGTGTTCATAATCACCTTCCTTTCCAAAATTTTATTCTGCATTTTCGTGTTTGCCGTCGCAGAAAGGTTTGTTGGTGGATTTTCCGCAGCGGCACAGGGTGAGGCGGTTACGGATTTCGTAAACGGTCCCATTCGCTGCCTCGACCGGGATCCCGCCGCGCACCCAAATCGGACCGAGCACCGGGATGACCGGGTCGAGCACCAGGCCGATGGACGGTTCGAACTCGGGTTCGATCAACTTCCCGTTTTTATCATGCAGTACCAGCCGTCCGGCGGGGCAATCCCAAACTTCCTGAACGGCAATTTTCTTCGCTTCCGAGTTATCGGATGCGCGCGTGTTATCCCAAACGCCCCCGGCCCGGTCGCAGAAGCGCGCCGATGCGCACAGGGCGACGACGTCAGTCAGGACAAGTTCCGGGCCGGTTGTCTTCGGCTCGATCTGTTCGATAAAAAGTTTCCGGCTGGCCGTCTCGGTTCCGTCGAAAAATATTTCGCAATGCGTCCCATCGCAAAAAGGCTTGTTTATTGAATGTCCGCACCGGCACAGGTCGTATTCTTTCTGGATCGGATATTCCTTGCCTTTATGCCATCGGACAGATAGTCCCTCCGCGTCGGGGACCAGAATCTGATCTGCCAGTGGGATGCTGCCAGTGACGGTGTAAGGACCATCCTCGTTGACTTTGATTTTCATCTTGTCGTTTTTTGTTGGCATCTTTCACTCTCTTTTTCGGTAATGTAATCATACACCCTTCGTCCGGATGATTCAATCTCCGAACTTGCGGTAGAACCAGGTCTTGATCAATTGGGTCAGGATGACGTACGCCATCAGCATTCCCAGCAGGAGCAGCCAGTACAGCGGCGGCAGGGGGACGAAGCCGAGCGTACTCGCCAGCGGCGAATAGGGCAGGTAAGCCCCGATTGCCACGATGAGCACCGAAGTGAGCATCAAGGCCTTGCTGGGCCGGCTCTGTAAGAAGGGAATCTTGTTCGTGCGGATGACGTGGATGATGAGCGTTTGCGTAAAGAGCGATTCGACGAACCAGCCGGTGTGGAACAGGTCCGCGTTCGTCCAGCTTTTAAATACATACAGCATGATGAAAAACGTGGCGTAATCGAAGATGGAACTGATCGGACCGATGAAGATGATAAAGCGGCGCAGTTCGCCAATGGCCCACTTGCGCGGGCGAGTCAACCACTCGGCATCCACCTCGTCGGTCGGGATGGTGGTCTGCGAGAAATCGTACAGCAGGTTGTTGGTCAGAATCTGCAAGGGCAACATGGGCAGGAAAGGCAGGAAAACGCTCCCTCCCACCACGCTGAACATATTGCCAAAATTGGAACTGGCGGCCATCTTGATATACTTGATAATGTTCCCGAACACCCGGCGGCCCTCCATTACGCCATCTTTCAGGACCAGGAGGCTGTTCTCCAGCAAAATGATATCGGATGACTCCTTGGCGATGT
>JAPLGV010000328.1 GCA_026389975.1 Chloroflexota bacterium | reverse complement strand
TTCCTGTGCGTGAAGATGTGGAGCTCCACTTGATCCCTGACATTGCCAGACAGGCTCTCGAAGTTCGCATCTGGTTTGAAAATAAAATGGTCCATTCCCTCAGCTTTCCATTGGCTGATCCAACGGTTCACTTTTGATGTTTGAATGAGTTCACTTTTCAAGTTTTGCTAACACGATGGAAATCGACCCCGACAAGTCCACGCAGGAATATATTGACCGCGCCATGGCACCCATCCGTGCCGCTTTCCCCGCCCAGATGGTGCAGGTGATGGAGGAGCAGATGAGCGGCCCCTGTACGGCGGAGGTGGCTGCCTTTGACCGTTTCACCGATTTTCTAGAGACTCCATCTGATAACGGCGCAGCTTTCGATGTGGTGGTCTTTGACACCGCCCCCACCGGCCACACCATCCGCCTGCTGGAACTGCCTGCCGAGTGGAGCCAATCCATCAACGCGGCCAGTTCGGGAAGCGGGCAGACCTGTATTGGCCCGGCGGCGGCCATTCAGGATGCCAAACATAAGTACGAGCGTGCCCTGGCTGCGATGCGGGAGAGCGCACAAACCACTTTTATCTTTGTGCTGCATCCCGAAGCCATTTCCATCCGCGAAACCCAGCGTGCGATCGCCGAATTGCGCAAACTGGAGATCCAAAATTACCGCTTGATCATCAATAGCATCATCCCGCCCGAAGCCGCACAGAACCCGCTCTTTGCCGCCCGCGCTGAAATGCAAGCTGGTTACCTGGCGCAAATCGAGCGTGAATTCACCTTCCCGAAACAGCGCATGACTCTGCAGGCGGGCGAGATCAAGGGCGTGGAAAGACTGCGCCAGGTGGGAAAAATCTTTTTTGACGGCGAACCAGCAACGAGGATGTTTGAAACGGAGAGCGCCCAATCTCAAAGCACAACCTTCGCTCTACCACGCGAGGATGTTCGAGCAAGCATACAACCTAATGGTCATCGCCGGACCGTGTTCTTCGCCGGCAAGGGCGGTGTTGGCAAGACCGTCGCCTCGTGCATCACCGCTATCTGGCTGGCACGTCAAGGGTACAAAACCTTGTTGTTAACCACCGACCCGGCTGCGCACCTGGGCGATGTGCTGGATAGCCCGGTGGGGGACGATATCGCGCCGGTGTCTGGCGCGGAAAATCTGTGGGCGGTCAAGATCGATCCAAAAGCCGCCGCAGGAACTTACAGAGAGGGCATCCTGAACGATGCGCGCAAGCGTGGACGCCCGGAGAAGGCTATTGAAGTAATGGAAGAAGAACTCAACTCGCCCTGCACCGAAGAGATGGCTGCGTTCGATAAGTTCATCGAATATGCCTCGCAGGACGAGTGGGATTCGGTTGTCTTCGATACTGCCCCCACTGGTCACACCCTGCGCCTGCTGGAACTGCCGGTGGACTGGAGCAAGCAGATCGACGTGAAGATCTTTGCTTCGGTGGATGCCACTGCGGCTGATGATGTTGCCAAGCAGCGTTTCAGCAAGGTCATTGATATGATGCGCGACCCGGCGCAAAGCACATTCGCCTTCGTGATGTACCCCGAGGCGACGCCCATTCTTGAAGCCTGGCGCGCCGCGCGGGAATTGGGAACGGTGGGCATTCACCCCGGCATGGTGGTTGCCAACATGATCATCCCGGCGGAGCAGGCAACCACGCCTTTTGTCCGCTCCCGTCGTGCCATGCAGGAAAAATATCTGGTTGAAATTGCCGAACGTTTCCATGTGCCGCTGGTGCAAATCCCGCTACTGGCGCACGAAATCAAAGGACTCGAGATGCTGGCCGAACTGGGTGAGCAGATCTACCAAAGAGAACGTGCTGTCGAGACAATAACGGCCAGATAGTTCGATCCATATTGGCATTCAGTATTGGAGATTCTTCATGAGTGGAGCCAAGCCAAAGCGAATGCTGGTGATCTTAGCCCATCCAGATGATGAAAGTTTTGCGGCAGGTGGAACTTTGGCAAAATATGCCCATCAAAATGTGCAGGTCATCTTGTTGTGCGCAACTCGTGGAGAAGCTGGTATCCCAGGAGTAAACAATGAAGAAGCAGGAGATACCCGAGAACGTGAGCTAAGGCAAGCTGCGGAACACCTGGGGATTGAAGTCCATTTCCTGGGTTATCCAGAGGGAGGGCTGGCTCAAACGAAACCGGAAGCAATGTTAGAATCCATAGCATGCTGGATCGATCTGATACAGCCGCAAGTCATCCTTACATTTGGCCCGGAGGGCGTCTCGGGACACCCCGATCATGTCACAATTTCACATATTGTTACCCAGGCTTATGATCTGTCCTATAATAAAGGGCTGCTGCTCTATATCAGTCCATCTGAAGCGATGGTCCTGGGTTGTGGCGTCTCT
>JAPLGV010000060.1 GCA_026389975.1 Chloroflexota bacterium | reverse complement strand
GGATGGCGGCGAAATCGTTTCGCGCAAAACGCGCAAAGGCCGCATCTTCTTCGGCTGCGCCAATTATCCCAATTGCGATTTCACCTCCTGGAAACGTCAGTTGGTCCAACCATGCCCGACTTGCAAGGGGATGCTGGTCGTTGCAAATAAACGCGAGGCGCAATGTCTGGCCTGCGAAGAAACCTTCCTGCTGGATGATATTGTCCCGGAGACAGCTTAGGAGGTAGTCATGATTTGGCTATATCTTGACCCCGGTTCAGGAAGTTTTCTCGTTCAACTGCTGATTGCAAGCATTGCTGGCCTGGTCATTTTCATTGCTGCCAGTTGGCGCAAGATCAAGCGGCTGTTCAACAAGAACAAGGTTCAAAACGACGAAAGCGATGATGAAGACGAAGACGATTAGTCTCGGCGCATCCTTCCGGGACCCGAGCGGATTTCTTTTCACCCGCGCGGGTGTTTTGTACCGCCAGGTGAACCAGCCCTACGCCGACGATTACACGCGGCTGATGGAATCTGGTCTGTACGAGAAACTGGTCAAGGCCGGACTGCTCATCCCGCACACGGAATCGGACACCCAGCCTGCTGACGAAAAACGGTCGTTTAAAGTCCTCTGCCCGGAGCGGGTGCCGTTCATCTCTTATCCATATGAATGGTCTTTTGGACAGTTGAAGGACGCGGCTCTGGCGACGCTCTCCGTCCAGAAGCGTGCTCTCAAGCTGGGCATGTCGCTCAAGGATGCCAGCGCGTATAACATCCAGTTCCACAGGGGAAAGCCGACTCTGATTGACACGCTTTCCTTTGAAACTTGCAAAGAGGGCGAGCCGTGGGTGGCCTACCGGCAGTTCTGCCAGCACTTCCTGGCGCCGCTGGCGCTGATGGCCTACCGGGATGTGCGCTTGAACCAATTGCTGCGTGTCTACATTGACGGTGTTCCGCTTGACCTTGCCAGCCAATTGCTTCCCGGACGCACCCGCTGGAATTTGGGGCTTTCAACGCACATCCATTTGCACGCCAGTGCGCAGAAACGCTATGTGGATGTTGCCGTGACCGAGGCGCGTGGTGGAAGGAAAATGAGCAAGGATGCTTTGCTCGGCCTGATTGAGAGTCTCCGTGCCACCGTCCGCAAGTTGGAATGGAAACCTGCCGGGACCGAATGGGCCGATTATTATGCAGCCAACAACTACACCGACTTCGCTTTTGAACACAAGAAGGTTTTGGTGGGGGACTGGTTGTTAAAAATTTCCCCGAAAACCATCTGGGACCTGGGCGCGAACGCCGGTATCTTCAGCCGGGTTGCCGCTGAGACCGGAGCATATGTTATTTCATCTGATATTGACCCGGCGGCAGTGGAGCTGAACTACCGGCAGGTCAAAGAAAGCAACGAGCAGAATCTCCTGCCGTTGGTGCTCGACCTGACCAATCCAAGTCCGTCCATCGGCTGGCAGAACCGGGAGCGCGACTCTTTCCTCCAGCGCGGCCCCGTCGACGCAGTCCTGGCGCTGGCGCTTGTCCATCACCTGGCTATATCAAATAACGTCCCGTTGGAACGGGTGGCGGAGTTCTTTGCTGTTTGTGGGGAGTGGTTGATAGTTGAATTCGTGCCGAAGAGCGATTCTCAGGTCCAGAAGTTGCTGCGCAACCGGGTGGACATTTTCAGCGAATACACGCGCACGGGGTTCGAGTCAGCTTTTGGGCAGTGGTATACCATCCAGTCATCCAGCGCCGTCCGTGATTCGGAACGCTGGTTGTACTTGATGAAACGAAAATAGGTCAGGGCTTTAACATTTTACTGAGTACTGCGTCCCGTGCTGGAACCGGGACTACCACTATCCTTTGTTTACTTCGTGTCCTTCGTGTCCTTCGTGTTAAAGACCTTTTTGCAGTAGACTCATTTATGACTCTACTGCAAAAACCATCTAAACACAAAGGTCACGAACCCCCAAATACCGGGGGCAGGTGGGCACGAAGGAAAAGCCTTTATCACTTATC
>JAPLGV010000416.1:12219-14031 GCA_026389975.1 Chloroflexota bacterium | reverse complement strand
GCGGGGACACCTTCGTTTTGGATTTCTCCCAATTTCCGTGGTTGGGCGAAGCGGTTCATATCCCATCCCGCTGCAAAGATGATCGAACCCGGATCTGCCAGGCCTGAATAGAACGCTTCCGGGCTGTCATACGCATACACCGGGTATCGTCCGGGAAATGCGTCTTGAGGATCCAGTTTTACAATTTTGAACCAGACCGTATCGGCTTCGAGCACACTGCTTACCACGAAGCCGCTGTCCAAAACGCTATTGACAGCATTCAGATATACAAATCCGGTTCCTGTACCGGTAGTTTCTCCGGATGATCGTGCAGAAGGATCAACAGGAATAATATCGGCTTGCACCACGGTTGTATCGTAGAGTCGCTCCACTTCCAGTTGACTGCGTTCCATGGTCTGTTGTATCCAGCCCAAGGCCAGGATAAATCCCAGGGCAATGGCCAGGGTCAGGAAGGAGCTGAGCCTGGAACGCAGCAAATGATGGAGTACATACTGACTTAAAGAGCTTGGCGTGTATTTTCTGTGTGCCGCGCGATCAACTTTGCCCACCGCAGGCTCTTGTCGTGTGCTTCCAGCCTGATCAAGCGTGCTGGCTAGGCCTGAAGATAAGGAAAGAACGGGCTGATCTGATGCACTGGTTCTTGGTCGCTTTTGCACCCCTTTGTTTTGGGAAGTTTGGCCTTGCAGAAGCTCATAGACGGGTTTCCTCGCCAGGAAAAACACACCCAGCCAGGAAAACAAGGCCAGGAGAAGGAAAATTGCGGCGCAAAGGCAAGCCAGATACAGGATACTGAGGTCTGCCGAAGGATAGACCCCGGCCGGTGTCGGCAGGGTGGATAGGGAGGCTTTGGCCTGGGTTAGTGCATAATTCCAGGCGGGAAACCCGCCCAGGATGATCCCGATCTCGCCCAGTAAAAGCAGGGGCAGCATCAACTGCCGGTTGGCTTGCTTTTTAGGGACGCCCATGGCTCTTAAGATCGCATAATCCCGTTTGCCTTGCATCACGTATAGAAAAACCGCCAGGATGAGCGCGATGACCATTAACAGCCCAAAGACCTGGATGTCCGCGGATAAGGAGCGGCGGATGGGATCCACCGCAGCCCAATAGGCCGGTCCATTGTTGGCGAGAAAAGTCAGGCTGATGCCCAGCTCCTGGAGGGGAAGTTTATAGGCTTGAATGAACTCGTTTTCATTACGCGAGGAGTCGAGCACAAAACTGTAATCATCATCGTATTTAAATTGGCTTTGAGACACTGATGTAAAGCCCGGACGCAAACTGGAAGTTGGAATATAGGAGTAATAAGCCCTACTTGTTACTCTATTATATAAACCAACGATCTCATAGGTATCCTGGTAGGTCGGGTAGCTTCTCCAGTTCAGTGAATCTAAGCCATCCCGAATTAACCCAACATAGGTGTCTGTAAGGGGCCGAAAGGTAAAGTTGATCTCATCCCCCAATTTAAAGCCGCGCAGCTTGGCGAATGACTCCGGCAGTACGATCACCTTGTTCCCGGCCAGATCGTCCTGGTGGTTCAGCCATCGTCCTTCGGTCAGGTAATAAGTTCGGGAAGCTTCCTGAGTTGTCGGCATTGCGCTCATATCCGCGGTGGCTATAATATATAGAGTATGCAGGTTTTCGTTTAAGATATCGATCTCATTTTTGAAGGGAGCGATGATAGGGTCACTAATATCAATGCTTGCTCCTGGCTCTATCGGGATGTACCAGAGCTGTTCATCATCCAGCGGTTTGATATGAAGAAAGGCGTAATGTGTGTTTTCCCAGGAAGTATCTAGGCGAATCCCGTCTTCCCTG